>NZ_CACVSS010000040.1:0-38581 GCF_902756765.1 uncultured Succinivibrio sp.
TAATTCTCGATTATCTGAAGAAAAGAAAATCAGACTTGATTCTATCCTAAGCTACTACAATGAACTCAATAAAGCCAATGAACTAAAGGAGCTGTTACCAGAAGTATATGAAGCTAACTCTAAGGCTGAAGCAGAACGATTATGGACTGAATGGGTAAGGCTGGCAATGTCCTCTGGTATTGAGGAAATAATGAAATTTGCTAAGAGTCAGAATGACCACTACAGAGACGGCATTACCAATGCCGGCATCTACCATATCAGGACAAGTGTTCTGGAAGGTATAAACAATAAGATTAAGGTTCTAAAGCGTGTAGCCTATGGCTACAGGGATTTAGATTATTTCTTTTTAAGGATTAGAAGTGCATTCAGAGGAAAGTTTACTCCAATCCCGACGATTGGATAGAAGAAAGCCCTGATGAATTTAATTATATTCAAATCAGGACTTTCCACAGATTCACGGATGAACCCAAAAACTTTCCTTTAAAATAAAAAAGCCAGGGACAAGCCCTGGCATAAATTTAAACAAAGATTATTAAGCAAATGGATTTTCAGTTGGGTATAGAACACCTGCTGGCTGATTGTAGTTTACAGTCTCAATACCTAACATATTGAAGATATTGAACAGAGCCTTGCCAACATGGCTGAATGCAACTGCACCGTGATGTGGATAACGCTTCTCAATCAGAACATGACGGTAGAAACGGCCCATCTCAGGGATTGCAAAGATACCAATACCACCAAATGAACGGGTACCTACAGGAAGAACCTCACCTTCAGCTACATAAGCCTGAAGCTTGGTATCTGGAGTAGTCTGTAATCTGAAGAAGGTAATTGGACCTGCAGTCAGATCGCCTTCTAGAGTACCACGGGTGAAATCTGGGGTTGAACCTGCAGGCTCTAACAGACGGTGCTGGATGATCTGATAGTTGATCTTACCTAGCTTCATGTTGCAGCTGTCGGTAGTGGTCAGCTTGCAGAATGGAGTATTACCGCAGTGGAAGCCCATGAAGGTATCAGTCAACTTGTACTGTGAGAACTTAGGCTTGATATCCTGATCGAATAAATCCTGAGGAACTGAGTTATTGATATCAAGTAAGGTTACAGCGTCTTCAGTTACACATGCACCGATGTACTCTGATAGAGCACCGAAGATATCTACCTCACATGCAACAGGCATACCGCGTGAAGCCAGACGAGAGTTTACATAGCAAGGCTCAAAACCGAACTCCTCTGGGAATGCAGGCCAGCACTTGTCAGCAAATACTACATACTGACGTGAACCCTTGTGCTGCTCAGCCCAGTCAACCAGAGTAAGCTCAAACTGAGCCATTCTCTCTAACATATCTGGGTATGTATTACCGTTGGTGCCTAGTTCTTTTGACATATCAGCAACAACATCTTTAATACGAGGATCACCAGCGTGTTTTCTGTAAGCTACTAAAAGATCAAGTTCTGAGTTTTCTTCAATCTCAACACCGATATCATATAAGCCCTTAATAGGAGCATTACATGCAAAGAAATCCTGAGGACGAGGTCCGAAGGTAATGATCTTAAGATTTGCAAGACCAATTAAAGTGCGAGCAACAGGTAGGAAGTCTGCAACCATGTTAGCGATGTCTGAAGCGGTGCCAACTGGATACTCAGGAATGAAGCCCTTAAGCTTACGTAAACCTAAGTTATATGAGCAGTTTAACATACCGCAGTATGCGTCACCACGACCATCAACTAGATCATTGCCGGTTTCCTCTGCTGCTGCAACAAACATACAAGGACCATCAAAGAACTTTTTAATCAGAGTTTCTGGAGTCTCTGGACCAAAGTTTCCTAAGAAAACAACCAGTGCATTGCAACCTGCCTTCTTAGCTTCTTCTACAGCCTTAACAGCATCATTTTCGTTTTCTACGGTAACTTTGATTTCGTTAATCTTTATACCCTTATCCTGGCAAGCCTTAACAACAGCAGCGCGACGACGCTCTGACAGTGAACGGATAAAACAGTCTCTGGATACAGCGATAACGCCAAGATTTACATTAGGGATATTTGGTAGCATTTTTCTATGTTCCTCTTTAGTGGATTTTTGTTCTTATGGAACTATTTCTGTTCCTTATGTGTGTATATTTATAAATGATTTTATTTTTGTTTGCAATAAAAATCGCAAACGTTTACGAAAATCTTTTAATAATTCGTTTTAAATTTAATTACAGATCACACTTTTCCATTTTATATTGGTATTTTCAATGGTTAGTTTACTTTAACGCAGATCACAAAATTCGTAAAACCAAGCTTAAAAATCGCAATCACGTAAATCATTTTTAGTTGATATTAAGGATTTTTTTTCAGAGAAAAATAAACAAGCCTAACAGTAAGGCTTATAAATCAAAAAAAGAAGCAGAAAAAGAATTCATACAGTCCTTTGGAAAAGCAACCGTCTGAAAATGAAAATTAGTAGAAATCCTCGAAATTGTTCATGATAGTATCAAAATCTATTTCGTATTTGTCATAGCTTGGAGGAAGTTTTGGCATAGTAGCAGAGATTTCCATAACAGCCTGAGGCATAAAAGGTTTTGCTCCTGTAGTTGGATTATACATATCAAGGATCTGGGTAATCTCAGGATACAGAAGTTTTTCTCCATTAATTTCTATATCTTCAGGTTTATCCAGTTTCTCAACATAATTCTTTCCAAGATCTGCAATAAACTCATCCGTATATCTGTCTCGGTCATCCTTCTGAGAAATATAGTAGCTCAATGCCCCACTCTCTCTCTGCTCATGATACATCTTTGCCTCAGGTGCCCCCTCAGCAAAGGTGTATTTTCCTAAATACTGATCTGAAATCAGAGCGATAGCCTGATTAAAAACTCGCTTAGAATCAACTTCGTTATTGTAGGTAAAGTATTTAAGCATTGCTCCAACCGACTGGACACCACGTGTTTTCAGATCATAAAGAATAGAAAGAGCCTCTGTCTGATCAGTGGCAATACCCATTCCGTTCATCATCATAAGCGCGTAAAGAATGCCTCCTGTGGTATCACCGCAGTCGTATGCCTGCTTGAAAATGTCAGCTGCAGCAGATGCAATCTTGGAAAAATCCTTAGTTTTTATGATTGCATTAACACCTACAGCAGTAAGGGCCGGACCGTAATTCATTTTAGCGGCATTCTTAAGATAACGCATACCTTCAGCATAGGAGGTCTTTTTTCCCTGGCGCAGACGAATAAGACCTAGTGAGTAGTTAGCTGCAGGTTCATGCTTTTTAGCAGCATCCTCAAAGTATCTCATAGCCGTACGATAATCACGACGTTTTCCGTATCCGTACCATAACAGCGAAGCGAGACGTGTCTGAGCTTCTAGTACACCGTTATTCTTGGCATCTTCCCATGATTTCGCGGCACTCTTTGGAGAAAGATCATTTTCCTCTCCCAGAAAATCCAAATCACCTCTGTACAGCAGAGCGATATTTGACCCCTTTTTCTGAGCCTCATCAACCATGCGGATGTAATCCTGCTTGTTCATGCACAGGCTTATAGACTTCTCATACATTGCCAGCAAAGGATTATGAGACTTAAGATATTCCTCTGAATAGGATTTCATTGCCTCATCAAAGTAAAACAAGGCAGAACCGGCGCCCTGAGCATTACCGTATCCTAATAAAGAAAGGTATCCCATGACTTCATAAGCACCATGTATTTCAGGATATTTTGCGGTTTCACGGCAATAGTCCAGGGCTTTTGTGAAGTTACCGGCTTTAGCACTCAGCCAGGCTAAAAAAGGATAGGCTTCAGGAGCCTTAAGATATGTAGCCTTAAGCAGCAGAGACTGAGCCTTATGGAAGTTTCCATCCTCCATTGCCTTCATTCCTGCAACGACATAGGCTTCACGGGTTGCTCGATTATACTCAAGATATCCGGTGACAATAAGACCGACACCACCGCCTAAAAGAACGATGAGAGAAAGAATAATCAAAGCCACTTTATTTTTGGAGACAAAACTCTTCAGTTTCTCTTTAAAGGGTCTTTTGTCCTTTTGTTTTTTCTCTTTCTTCTTGCCAGCCATTTCAAATCCTGAGCATACCTAGTATCATTCGTTATCTATTTAAATTTTAAGCTATTTTTATTATGATTTAATAAATGTATTAAAAAATCATTATCTAAATCAAGAAAAATCAGTCATCTCCTGTATCAGCACCAACATCAGGAATATTAACTTCCATATCCTTGTTAATCATGGCAACGTCACGTTCAAGGGAAATCAGAGCATTTCTTGAGGTTGCAGCCTCATTTGAAATAGGATTCTCATCCTTGGTATTAAGTGTAAGAGCATTAAAAGGAACCACCTCTATACTTTCTTCTTTAATACCGATGTCAGTATAGGCTTTCTTTAAAGCTTCTCCTCTATCCTTAGCCAGTGCAATATTTTCCTGTGCCTTTGCCATATCATAGGCATACGCACGAATACTGATTTTTATGATTGATTTATCATACTTCAGATATTCAACCTGCTCATTTAGCATTTCCTGTGACTTAGCAGTAAGCTCAGTGGACTGATACTTGAATACCAGAGGCATCATACGAACGTCATTATAGTTGACTCTGATTAACTGCTCCTGACAGGAAAGGTATTTTTTATATGCATCTTTAAATCCCAGTGGATTTAATGCAGGAACGATATTCTCCCCTGAAGCCAGTTTTTTATCAGTATACGGCATCAGAATCTGATTGCCGTGATCAAGTTCTGAGAGCAGTTTCCAGGATAGAGTTGGTCCAATATAGGGATTAAAGCCTGCGTATAAATCAATTCTTCCTAAAAGTCTTTCTGCCCCGCTAGAATTCCAGTCTGGCTTGGCAGCTATAAATCTCATAGAGGAAGCCTGCCCAATACCGAGCTTAGGATGAAGTGTCATAGCGGAACGTAAATCTCGTCCACCATACGTCATAAAATTGGCAAAACCATATGAAGGAATGTCAAAGATAAGACGGCATGCGATCCTGCTACTCTCGTTGGACCAGAGTTTTTTTGCCGCTTCCGGCTCCATAGGAGCACTGTACCTTATCTGGCTATAACCTGTCGAAGCCACAACAGATATAGCAAAACAAAGGCATTTCAATACGCTGTTTATCTTCATAATCAAACCTAACATACAGGAAGTTCAGGGAATAATTTCCTACCTTATAAAGTATAAGCAATAATAGTGCCAAAAAAAGATGCAATTTTCACACAAAAGACTCAGACACAAAAAAGCACACTGAAGATTTCATCTTTAGTGTGCCTTTAGTTGTCCGAAGCCTGGATTAGTTTAACAGCTTAGATACATTAGACTTATCAATAAGTTCTGGCTCACAAAGATAAGTATCAACAACCTTTGCACCATTGTCATAAGTGGAAGTATCGTTAATATCAACAGGCTCTCCCTTTGAAAGTCTTGTAACCATATTTACAATAGTATTGCAAAGCTCATTTGGATTTTTATAGATGGTCATTGCCTGTTCACCATCAGCAATACTCTTCAAAGCATCAGGTACAGCATCCTGACCGGTTACAATTGGCATATTAGAAGAATCATAGCCATTGCGTTTTAAAGCAAAAAGTACGCCTTCTGAAATACAGTCAGCTGGACATAAAACACCATCCAGACGAGTTTTGCCTGGACCATAACCAATCTTATCAATAAGATCGGACATTCTCTTGTTTGCTTCTGTACCTGACCAGTCAGGAGTATTTACTTCCTCTGGAGTAGTCTGACCGGATTTGATTACAGCCTGACCACTCTGAATATAAGGTCTAAGCTCGTCCATAGCGCCTTTCCAGAAGAATTTGGCATTGTTATCATTTAGGGAACCATAGAATAATTCAATATTCTTAGGAGTAGATGTGGTAGCAAGATTCAGCTTGTCAACCAAATACTTACCCTGCATATGACCAACCATCTCATTATCAAAAGTAGCATAATAGGAAACGGCATTGGTACCAGTTATCAAGCGGTCATAGCTGATTATGGCAATTCCCTGTGACTTGGCAACTGCAAGAGCATCTGTCATAGCAGATCCATCAATAGGACCAACTACCAGCACATTCGCGCCTGAATTTGCCAGACGAATCAGTTGCCTATTCTGAAGGTCAGCATCAACATCACCACCATAGAACAATTCAACTTCAAAACCAGCATTTTTCAATCTGTTCTGAAGAGCAAAGCCCTCTTTATACCAACGATCCTCATTTTGAGTTGGCATAGATAAACCGACCTTGTATGCATGAACCTGAGGCGCAAAACACATCATTGCGGCAACAGAACCACACGAAAGTAGCTTAACTAAATTCATTAGAAAACTCCAAACAAAATCAAACAAACATTTCTATTCTTTATATAGTTAATAGATATAGAGATTTCAAAGAAAATCTTTATTCTTATCGGAATATCAGCATATATTTTTTACAATTTTTTTTATTAAATGCTGTGTATCACACTTATTTCAAAGGTGAATTCTGAAGACTTGTAATATTAGTTTTGAAAGGTGATTATTTGTTATTATCTTTAATTTTATATGAATTTCTCAGGGCTTCTCGTTTTTCCTGTTCTCTTTTGGAAAGAATCTCTTTAAGAGGCCCTTCCTCAAGCCTCTTCTGTTCTTTCAAAGCATTATAGGTAGTGCCTATTACAAAAAGAACAGGAATAGCAATAACTAGAATTAAAAGATAGCTCATATTATTTCAGAACTGATTTTAACTGCTCATAACTGGTGATAGCCCCACGAATCTCCTGACCGTCAATAATAAGATAAGGAGTACCGGCAATCTTCAGTTTAAAGCTGTCTTTAATGTTCTGCTCAATAGTAGCCTTTGATGAAGGGATCTTTTTAAGAACAGCATCATAATCAGCACCAATGGTCTTGAACAGAGCTTTTACAGATTCTTCATCTGCTTTTTTGTTTCCTGGTGTCATAAAATGCTTATGGAACTTAAAATACATAGAAGGATCGGTCTCAAAAAGAGCCTGTCCAAGATATGCGAGCTGAGCAGACTCCGCTCTGATTACAGGAATATTGACGTAGATAATCTGCAGGTCGTACTCTTTTAAAGCCTTCTCAAAATATGGCTCCATCACCTTGCAGTAACCACAGTTAAAATCAAAGAACTCAATGATGTAGTGCTTTGAATTCTTTTTTCCAAGATAAGGATGACTGTCTGATTTTCTGTATTCAGCTATGATTTCCAAAAAAGCCTGCTGTGTTTTTGCCTGTTCATCCCTTTCAAGCTTTTTCATGGCATTGATTATAATCTCTGGATGGTTAGACACATAATCGTCAATAATAGCCTCGATTTCCTTTTTTGTATCGGCATCTAGAGATGCAGCCTGGGAAACTCCACAGGAAAGAAGAGTGGCAGTAATTATTGTATTAAGCAGTTTTTTCATTTTTCTCTCGGCCAGACAATGCTATTTTCAGAAGGATAATAGCAACAATCACACATGATAGCAGATTTATACCAAGTGGCAATATGGAATTCTCTCCCATAATGCCGACAAAAGGAGAGACCATAGAACCGAACAGAAAATAAAGCACACCGAAAAGCCCCGATGCAGCGCCGGCTCCACCTTTTTTTAAGCTCATAACAATACCAAATCCTGCGGCCTGGGATACAGCCATCATACTGCAGTAAACAGCTAGAGTTAAAAGCACAAACAGATAATTATCAGGAACAATCAGAGCTTCAATCAGCATCAGAACAGCAGCAGAAAACATTATAAAGTAAGCCCCTTTTACCACACTTTCCTCTCCGTATTTTCTCGATAATCTGCCAGCAGATGCGCCAGTTAGAGAAATGCAGACTGAAATGAAAGCGAAAGTACAGGAATAGCCAAAGGGAGTCATTCCATAAATCACCTGAAATACAAAAGGTGAGGCTGCAAGATAAGAGAAGAATCCTCCCATAATAGAGGCTAGAGACAGAGCCACAAGCATAAATTTAGGATTAAAAAGTTCGACCTTTAATAGAAGCAGAGATGACTTTATATTGGCCTGTCTTTTATCTGCAGGAAGTGATTCCGGAACAAACAGCTTTGTAGCAAGGATCAGAAGCAGGCCCCAGCCTACCAGAACGTAGAATATAACCTGCCACGGAGCAAAGCTTATAATAAAGGAACCAACAATAGGAGCAAGGATTGGAGCAAGAGAGTTTATAGACATTAAAAAAGCCATAAAACTGGTCAGCTCATTTCCTTTAAATTTATCACAGGCAATGGAGCGTGTCAGCACGATGCCGCCTGCAGCAGAGAGTCCCTGAAAGAATCTCATTGCAATAAAGAAAACGACGGAATCAGAAATTGCACATAAAAAAGAGGTTACTGTAAAAATAACCAGTGAAGCATATAAGGGAAGAATTCTTCCATATGCATCAGAAACAGGCCCGATAATCATCTGACCTATAGCAAGACCTAAGAATGAGGCTGTCAGAGAAGACTGAACCAGCGATGGTGAGGTCTGGAAATAGTCCATGATGGAAGGCATGGATGGCAGATACAAATCAGAACACATTGGTGCAAAAGCACAGAGCATTCCTAGTGTAAAGACATACACAAAGTAGGAAAATTTAGAAGATTTCATTTCGATTTAAAGACAACATAAAGGCTAAAAAAAGAGTGCCGATATTCTAACAACTGAATTACGACACTCCTGCACAGTTTTCTCTATTCTGTCTTTAACAGAGAAAAAATCTCTTTTTCATTATCAAGAACCAGCTGTCTTTCTTTTGCCGGAAGCTTTTTATAATCTTCGGTAAGCTTGAGGTTTCTTACAGCATAGAAGAGCAGAGCCTTTCTTACCTCATGTTCAATATAGCCGTTATTACCGATGCCGTAATCTAAAGCCAAAACATTTCTTTCATTCTCAGATAGTTCAGGGTTAATCTTTAGCTTTAAAACAACCTTCTCGTTCCAGTCTGCATCAGATGCTGCATCTGTACCAACTTCTCTGAAACCATTACCCAGCGGATCAGGGAAACGATCATTTGGAGCCATGATTTTAGGAGTATCAGAGGATTTTATTCTGGACAGAACATAATCTCTAAATTCATGTCTGTCGTAGCAGTATGCTCTGATGTGCCATCTGAAACCATCATAAGCAAAAGAATGAGGAGCAATCAGATAATCCATGTATTTGCCCTGAGATAAAGACATATAGACAATATGCATTGCCATGTGCTCGTTGATGGCATCAATAAGATTACACAGAAGTTTCGCCTCAACCTTTCTCTTTGGAGGAACAAGAGTAGCTGCAGCTACAGGGAATCTTCCATTAAAGAAGTTTCGTGAATCAGAGAGGGAATCTCGAGAAACTAAGGCAAGATCCTCTAGGAAATGATCAGGAGAGCATTCATCAGGGAAAACAGGCTTAAAGTCATCAGTACGAACATAAAGCTTTTTGTGAACATCATAGCGAAGGTTTTCTCTTGAAGGTTTACTGTTTTTTACCAGCTCTCTGTACAAGGAAAAATCAAGAGATGACTGAGGAACAGAAATACCAAAAAAGTTAACCAGATCAGAACGATTGATTTTGCCTTCAACACTCAGACGAAAATCAATGAATTCCATACGTCTTCTAATACTCCATTTATTAGGAGTTATTTCAGACTTGTCAGATTTCTGAGCTGCAATCTCTTTTTTTACCATAAGGGGCCAATCCTTTCTCACTGAATAACAAAACAGATAAAATAAATAAAAAATACACCCTATCTTTATTCTGTATAGGTTTAAACATTTTTGATAGAAATTTTATCTCAAAAAAAAGTATATGTATAGTAATTCAATGAGAAAATAAACATAGCCCCATAATTTATACAACGTTAGAAAAAAGTTAAAACAACTAAAAAAACTATTTAAGGGCCTCAAGACACAGACTGACCATACCTGATACAGTATCTTCCCTTAAATTATCTGTAATCTCGATCTTAGGAAGCAAAGCCTCTTCGGCTGGAGTTCCGAGCTGTTTCTTTAATCTGTCAATAAAGCCTGGTCTTAAAGTCTCAGAATAAATAGCCATATATCCAGGATTTAACACACACATTACTGCTCTGATGGTTCTGATGGCAAGGTCATCTGCCTGCATGGATTCAGATGGCAAAACTCCGATATCATTGTACATAGGGAAATAACGGATCTCCCCTGCCATTCCATCTTTTCCTCTTAAAACAGCACCGTTATAACAGAATCCACAGCCGGGAATTTTTCCTGGAACAAGAATAACTCCACTTACATATTCCTGATTTTTACATCTCTTATAGCAGCCTAAGGTTGCAGCATTAATATCTGTTTCAAAAAAAACTGGTATATTGAACTGCTTTTCAAGATGAGAAGATAGTCTTTTTGACTGGCTGTCATGACGAATTGCACTTCCGACACGACCTCCAACATCATCTGAAGGCATCGAAACACCTATCACAGAAATCTTTGGGTGCCTGTTGATATAACGTTCCATTCCAATTTTTAGCTCATTGGTCTGTATTGAATCAGATTCTTCAATAAGTTCTTCCTTTCGCTCAATACATTCGCCAAACAGATTATGAACAGAATAACCTACATATTTGTTTCCTGATCTTTTATATATAGACAGAATAAGCATGAGCTTATTCATCTCATTAAATCGGTATGTAGATGCTGGACGACCGTTAGGCATATTCACCTTGCCTGCATCAAGAACCTCTCCAGAGGCAATCAGTAGAGATATTATTTTATTTAAGGTAACGACAGAAAGTCCTGTCAGTTCCTTTAACTTAGAACTTGTACAAACCTGTTCATCATGGAGAGCCTGTCGTACAAGCTGCAGATTCTGTTCACGGATCTGACGTGATGTAATTGTAAGCGAAGTATCAACCATTATCAGCCTTACTTTAATAACATTAATAAACCTAGTTTAATAATATCATTTTTTTTAATTTTGTTCAAAACATGAAATTTTATTATTTTAAATTAGCATTAGCTAATTATACAAAACCGAAGATAAATAACAGTATAAACGTATTTTTTTTGATACATATATTTGTTATATTTATATGTTATATCTATTGCAAATTAAGATAACAACTTTAGATATATATCGCATTTTATTCCCTATTCTGACATTTTAGAATCTTTACCGAGCCTTATATTTCAGCTTTTTGAATCAAACAAAATCAGATTTTCATTTTCAGATAAATTTTCATATTTTTTGTTAGTTATTTTTCAAAGATTTGTGAATTTTTAATAAATAACTAAAATTATCTTGACGGTTCCTAGAGAACCAATTTTTTTTACATACACTGCAAACGAGGAGCCTTAATGCTTCAAATTAGATTACATGGCCGTGGAGGCCAAGGTGTAGTGACCGCAGCTGAAATGCTGACTCTTGCAGCATTCTATGAAGGTCATCATGCACAAGCTTTCCCAAGCTTCGGTTCTGAGCGTACTGGCGCTCCAGTGGTTGCATATGCCCGTATTGATAATAAAGAAATTCGTACTCACGAGCCTATTCAGCAGCCAGGAGTTGTTCTTGTTCAGGATAAGACACTATTAGGATCAGTTGATGTATTCGGTGGATTGGATCCAAACGGATATGCAATTATCAATTCAAAAGAAGCACCAGAAGTTGTTGTACCAGAACTAGTAAAGATGTTACCTAAGGGTCACGTATTCACTGTTCCTGCAACAGATTTTGCTATGCAGAAGATTGGTAAGCCTCTACCAGGAGCTCCAATGCTTTCAGCTTTAGCAGCTGTAACTGACATTCTGAAACTAGAATCAGTTCAGAAAGCATTCCAGGAAAGATATCCAGGTAAGGTTGGTGATGCAAATGCTGAAACCGCTGCCCTTGCATACAACTATATTAAGGGAGTTCTATAATGCTTAAGCAAATCGAAGGTTCATTAGGTGTAGCTGAGGCAGTTGCTTTATGCCGTCCAGGCGTTGTATGTGCCTACCCTATTTCTCCACAGACTCACATTGTTGAAAACGTAGGTAAGTTCGTAAAGACCGGTACCTTAAAGGACTGTGATTTCCTGAATGTTGAATCAGAGTTCTCTGCAATGTCAGTAGCTATCGGTTCTTCCGTTGGCGGTGCCCGTACCTATACAGCAACAGCATCACAGGGTCTGCTGTTCATGACAGAAGGTATCTATTCAGCATCAGGTTTAGGTCTTCCAATTGTTATGACCGTTGCATCACGTGCTATCGGTGGTCCAATCAACATCTGGAACGATCACTCAGATTCTCTTTCACAGCGTGATTCCGGCTGGCTGCAGTTATTCTGCGAGTCAAACCAGGACGCTGTTGATACTCATATCATGGCTTTCAAGATCGCTGAAAAGGTTGGTCTACCAGTTATGGTATGTATGGATGGTTTCGTTTTAACTCACGCATTCGAAAGACTGGATATTCCAGATCAGGAGACTGTTGATAAGTTCTTAGGTGAGTACGAGCCAAAAGAATACCTGACCCCAAAGGATCCTGTATCTATTGGTGCTATGGTTGGACCTGAGGCCTTTACCGAGGTTCGTTTCCTGCAGCAGCGTAAGATGGCAAAAGCTCTAAAAGTTATCGAGGAAGTAACTGAAGAGTATCGTGCTCTTACAGGTTCTAAGTCAGGCGGTATCCTAGATTGCTACAACTGCGAAAACGCAGATCTGAAGATCATTATCATGGGTTCAACCGTAGGTACTGCTAAGGATGAAATTGACAGGCTAAAAGCACAGGGTATCAATGTTGGTATCATTTCCTTAAAGTCATTCCGTCCATTCCCTTATGAGAAACTAGCCGAGGCAATCGGTGACACCAAGCAGGTTATCTGCCTTGAAAGAGCATTCTCATTTGGTGCTCGCGGTATTATCTGCCCTGAAGTTAAACGTGCAATGGAAGGCAAGAACTGCGATATCAAGACTGTTGTAGCAGGCTTAGGCGGTCGACCAATCTTCGGTACAACTATCAACGGTATTGTAAAGGATGCTCTTGCAGGCAAGTTTACTGAGGAATTCACCTGGTTTGACATCGACTCAAATGTCCTAAATGGCTACACTCAGAAGGCAGAAGGTGTAACCTTCCCACAGGGTCCGCTAGGTCAGTCAGTTTTAGAAGACTCAGTCAAGGGTTAAGCAGGAGACAGTACAATGTTAGAAAAGATTAAATTCTACCAGACAGGTTCAAACACTGTTGGTAATCGTATGTTAAATCCTGCTATGCGTACAAATCAGGCATCAGAGGATCGTAACAACAGCTTAATTTCAGGTCACAGAGCCTGTCAGGGCTGTGGTGAGGCATTAGGCGCAAGATATGCAATTGATGCTGCAATGAAGGCAACAAACGGACAGATTATGCTGGTGAATGCAACCGGCTGTCTTGAAGTTTTCTCAACTCCATATCCAGAATCAGCATGGAAGCTGCCATGGGTTCACTCCCTGTTCGGTAATGCTGCATCAGTAGGATCTGGTCTTGCAGCCGCTGCTGCTGTATTAGCAAAAAAACACGGTGATTCCGTTGTTCCTCGTGTTATTGCTCAGGGCGGTGACGGTGGTACCACCGATATCGGTTTTGGTCCTCTGTCAGGTATGTTCGAGCGTAACGACGATGTACTTTACATCTGCTATGACAACGAAGCATACATGAACACCGGTGTTCAGCGTTCATCTGCAACTCCTCCTTCAGCAAGAACAGCTACCACTCAGCTGGTTGGAGACAAACCAGGTGCTGACTGGGGTAAAGGTAAGGATGTACCTCTGATTGCTATGGCTCACGGTATTCCTTATGTAGCAACTGCAACTGTTGCTGATCTTCGTGACCTTGAGTATAAGGTTACAAAGGCAATGTCATTCCACGGAGCCCGTTATATTCAGATTCTTGTTCCTTGTCCTCTAGGCTGGGGCTTACAGTCAAATGCAACTGTTACCGCAGCACGTATGGCAATGGAAACTGGTTTCTTCCCTGTTTATGAAGCTGAATACGGCAAGATTACTTCTGTACGTAAGATTCGTCAGAAGCAGCCAGTGCTTAACTATCTGAAGATGCAGCGCAGATACGCTCACCTGACCGGAAAGAAGGCAGATCCAAATGTTGTTGCAAGACTGCAGGCAATGTGTGATGCCAATATCAAGGATTTCGGTCTGCTAGGTGATGATGAACCAAGTTCAACACCAGTTGCAATTCAGGCTTACGAGCGTAGCTCAGCTGTTTAAAGGAGATAGTTAATCATGATGAATAAAGCTTTCGCTGTTACCCTTGATCCAGCTACTTCCTTACAGAATCACACTGGTTCATGGCGTACTCTGCGTCCTGTAAATGTATTCAAGTTGCCACCTTGCAACAATCAGTGCCCTGCAGGTGAAAACATTCAGCAGTGGCTGTATTATGCTGCAGAAGGTGACTATGAACACGCATGGCGTATTTTAACTGAAGAAAACCCAATGCCTGCATGTATGGGTCGTGTCTGCTATCACACCTGTGAAGGCAAGTGCAACCGCGGTTTCTTAGATGAGAGTGTTGGCATTAACTCTGTTGAGCGTTTCTTAGGTGACTATGCTTTAGAGCATAACCTGTCATTCAAGCGCCCAGCACGTGAAACCGGCAAGAAGGTTCTGATTGTAGGCGCAGGACCTGCAGGTCTTTCAGCAGCATATCACTTACGTCGTTTCGGTCACACAGTTCACATCGTTGAAATGGGTAAGGAAGCCGGCGGTATGATGCGTTACGGTATCCCTGTATATCGTCTGCCACGTAATATTCTTGATGCCGAAATCAAGCGTATCACAGATATGGGTGTAACCATTGAATGCGGCCGAAAAGTCGAAGATATCGAAGCAGAAAAGAAGAACGGCAAATATGATGCTGTTATTCTTGGCTTAGGAGCTTCAATTTCAACCAACGTTGATATTCCTCAGGGCGATACCACTTCAGTCCTGAACGCTCTTTCAGTTCTAGGTCAGATTGAGACCACCGGTGATATCCAGATTGCACGTCGTGTTGCTGTTTACGGTGGTGGTAATACCGCTGTTGACGTAGCTCGTTCATTACGTCGTATCGGTGCAGAACCTATCATTGTTTACCGTCGTAACCGTGATAAGATGCCTGCAAACGAGGAAGAAATGGATGCAGCTATCGAGGAAGGCATTCAGGTTAAGTGGCTGTCTACCATTGCATCAGCTTCAAAGGATAAACTCAAGATAGAAAAGATGGAGTTGGACGAGAACGGAAAACCAAAGCCAACTGGTCAGTATGAAGAGTTACCTGCAGATGCTGTTGTTCTGGCTATCGGACAGAATGTTGATAAGTCTGTACTGTCAAAACTATCCAACCTAGAGATGGATAAAGACAGCGTTGTAATTAACCAGGAAACCATGATGACTTCAATTGAAGGCGTCTTTGCTGCTGGTGACTGCGCAAGCACAGACAGAACCGTAACTCGTGCCATCGGTATGGGTAAGAATGCAGCTCGTGGTGTAAATGCTTATCTGAACGGTAAGACCTACAAAAAACCGGAGAAGCATGAGATTGCCAAGTTCGAGGATATGCATCCTTGGTACTACACCGATGCTCCTAAGATGGTTCGTGAGGAACTTGAAGCAGCTCGCCGTTCAAATACCTTCGATGAGGTTCAGATTGGTCTGACCGAAGAGAATGCAGTGTTTGAAGCTCGTCGCTGTCTATCCTGCGGTAACTGTATGGAATGTGACAACTGCTACGGTGTCTGCCCAGACAGCGCTGTAATTAAGTTAGGTCCAGGTAAGGGCTATGAATTTAATTACGACTACTGCAAGGGCTGTGGTGTATGCGCACAGGAATGTCCATGCGGCCACATCAAGATGGTTCCTGAGCAGATCTAATCATATTGAAGCATTAAATGTAATGGCTGTATATCCAAAAGGTATACAGCCTTTTATGTATAAGGTGTTGTTAATAAAATGGATTTCAATTATCTCAGATACTCTCTTAGGAGTTTTTTGGATTCTGATTTTAAACGGGAAGAGATATCAGATATCTTAAATGCCAAAGAACCTGAGAAATTCTCAAGAGCCTACCTGAAAAGTCTTAACTTCAAGGAAGAAAATGAATCGAGGATGAGAATCAGATTCAGAGTCCTGATTGACAAAGCCTATGCGGCGAATATCCCGCTAGGAGAAGAACTAGGCCCCTATTCAAGCCCCGAGGATGCATATCTTGCAAGGCAAAGATATATTGCAGGCTATACCAAAAAGGGAGAGACCATTGCAATTCTAAACAAATTCCTACTGATGATTCTGCTAGCAATGTTATCTGTTGCAATCGTATTACTTTTCTCGGTTTAATTCACATATTAAGAATAATTCCTGATTTTTGAATTAAACTATCTCAATATGACCTATACTTATATATAGGTGAATGTTCAGTATAAAAAACAATATTTCCAATATAGTGGATTTAAAATTGTTTTTGATAAAACAATCTGTTAGCATAGATTTATGGTAAACATTTACCACAAGATTCCCTGGGGTGCGATCAAGTTATTTGTACCCTGAGCCGATATCTACAGACATTGGTGTCTTCCTGATTATAGTGTGCAGGCCCGGATTGCCCGCGGAAGCCTAAGTAGTCATCTGATGCCAAACTTGAACACACTGGTTCAAGGAGTCAAGAATAGCGGATTCACTTCCGGGGTTCTCACTTCAAACGTACCATTCCTATATTCATTTCCTAATTGCGATTTTTGTATAGTACAATTTACGGACTTTTCAAAAAACATTTTATAAAATCGTGAATTAAGTCACTATATATACAAAATCTATGTTGAATTATGCCTAAGCTTTAACAAAAAAAAATTAACATATGTATAATGAAAATATCTTAAGAGCTCATTATTTAGTTAGCGGTTTAGCCTCTACTGCATTGGATGTAGAGCAAAAACTTAATATGAATTCTAAGTGAATTTATTTTTTTGATTTGGCTATTTTTAGAGTAAAAAAAAGATGTCTCCTATTATAAAACCACAAACTGACACAACTATCAGCTGGTTCTTAAGTCAGTGCCACATTCATAAGTACACTGCTAAGAGCACAATTATTCACGCCGGCGAGAAAGCTGAAACCTTATACTACATTTCAAAAGGCTCAGTTGCCGTACTAATTAAAGATTCAGATGGTCATGAAATGATTCTGAGTTATCTGAATCAGGGTGATTTCATCGGTGAAGTTGGTTTATTCGATGAGTCAGAGAATCCTAAGCGTACTGCATGGGTAAAAGCAAAGACATCTTGTGAGATTGCAGAAGTTTCATACAGCAAGTTTAAGCAGCTAGTACAGGTTAACCCTGAAATTCTGATGCGTTTAACTGCACAGATTTCACGTCGTCTGTCAGCAACTTCAGCTAAGGTTGGTAACCTGGCATTCTTAGACGTTACAGGTCGTATTGCTAAGACTCTTGTAAACTTAGCTCATCAGCCAGAGGCTATGACACATCCTGATGGTATGCAGATTAAGATCACCCGCCAGGAAATCGGTCAGATCGTTGGCTGTTCACGCGAGACTGTAGGTCGTATTCTGAAGATGATGGAAGAAGATCATCTGATTACAGCTCATGGAAAGACCATTGTGGTATTTGGTACCAGATAGTTAATCTTGCGATTGGTTCTATATAAAGCTGAGTCATACGATTCAGCTTTTGTCTTTTTTAAATCTAAAAAAATTTCAATTCAACTTTATTGGCTTATGTAGAAATCTATTCTGAAAACTGACTTTCTTTTGCTGTATAATGATACGGATTTGAAATCGTGAGAATAGAACTGTAGCATTTATTACACAGTTGATTTTTATATATTTCATAAATAGTGTTTTATAAAATTTAGGAGCAGACAATGGCTTCATTATTAGAGCGCAATGTTCACTCTTTTGATAAGAACGACCTTTTAGCTTGCAGCCGCGGTGAGTTATTCGGACCTGGTAACAGCCAGCTTCCAGCACCAAATATGCTGATGTTTGACAGAATTACCGATATCCAGAATGAGGGCGGTGAGTATGGTTTGGGCTATGTAAAGGCTGAACTGGATATTACCAAGGATTTATGGTTCTTCCAGTGTCATTTCCCAGGTGATCCTGTTATGCCTGGCTGTTTGGGTCTAGATGCAATGTGGCAGCTTGTAGGCTTCTTCCTGGGCTGGAGAGGTGGTCCAGGTAAAGGACGTGCTCTTGGCGTTGGTAAGGTTAAGTTTAAGGGTGAAGTTTTAGATCACGCTAAACTTGTAACCTATGAGATTAATCTGAAGAAAGTTATTGAACGTGGTCAGCTAATCATGGGCATTGCAGATGGCAAAGTTTATGTTGACGGTGAACACATCTATACAGCTGAAGATCTTCAGGTTGGTTTAATTCCACCTAAGAAAGCTTAATTTCACATCTTTCACTTAATACCTCCATACTAAAATAGTTCTTAGCCTAAACATGGGGGTATTTTGTATATTCTTTCTCTAAAAATTTCCATATTATCTCCAGACAATGCGGCTCTTAATAGGCGTATTCAGGTAAAAAACCAAAGTTTCTCTTGCATAACCAAGACTTTTCTTTTAAAATACAAAGGCTTTATGGGGTTCCAGCCCTCGCGTACTTGTTGAAGGTTTAATTGGTCAGGTTCGGAAGGAAGCAGCCAGGGTCTTTATACAAGGTACCGCGATACGGTTGGAATCCCACCAGATGAATCATGGTGGTTATCTATGAATTCAAATTCTCAGGTCTACTCTACTCTTTCCGATTTAGTCCTATCCGATCAAGTTTATAAAGATAAAGCAGATATGCTGTTCAAGCTTATTTCCATTATGGAAGATCATGATGGTTTAGGCTCCCCTGGTATCTTTATGATGATTAGACCTAGAGGTTTTGGTCTGTCTTTAATTTCTCAGTCTATTCAGAATCTGGTAAAAATAGAAAGTGATAATGATGACAGTCTTAATATAAATACCACACCTAAGATCATCACAACTTATCAAAGTAAACAGAATATTATCAATAACCAGATTCAGTCATCTCTCTCCTCAAAGGAAAGTGAAAACACAGTTCAGAATACAGAGGCTGTGTCTAAAAAAGCTACCGAATCAGTAGAATCAGAAGAATCAGATGCAAAAGATGCAGACAGCAAGAACAAAGAAGACACTTCTATTCTAGAAGACATTAAGAACTATATTGAAGATCTGGTATCTGACAAAAAGAAAGAAGAAGGTGACGATTTTTCTGATCAGAAATCAATTGATGAGATAAACGCTAATGCATCTGCTCAGGAGCTGATGGTTACTGATGAAATTGATGCGATAAAAACCTTCTACAACGTCAAGAAAAGACCAGTATTAAGTCTGGATTTTAAACATCTTAGAGCGAAGAATCCTAAAGAATTCACTGAAGGACTTCTCGATATTCTTCAGGAACAGTTCTGGATCAATCATATTGAATCACATATCGATCCTTATCAGACTCCAAAAGCTTATTTTGATAAACTGCTTAATGAATTAAACAAGAAATATCCTTCAATCAAAATATCAGTTCTGATTGATAACTATGATGTTCCTTTTATGGTAGCTTCAGAATTTAATCATGAACAGTGTGAAGAATCTGTCTGTGCCTATCTTGATATGCTGAATGTAATTAAGTATTCAAACAGAACAGTAAAATGGTGTCTAATCTCAGGACACATCAATTTCTCACTGGCATCAGAAACTTCCGAAGGATTACCACTTGTTTATGATCTTTCATCAGAACCAATGTTTGCTGCACTTTTTGGGTTCACACGAGACGATATTAAAGAAGTTTATCAGAATGAAATAATCCGATTCAGTGAGAATCTGAAGATCACCCCTGAGAAATATCTTGATATGTTAGAGCAGTGTTACGGCGGATTCTTATTTGCTGATAATGATGAGATGTACAATCCCAACTGTCCTAAAATGTTCTGTCCTGCCTGTATAGCCCACTGCATGATGAATAACGGAAAGCTGCTTCCCTATTCAGCCTCTGGCAAATACGACTTTGTAAAAAACGCATTAAAGAATAACCCAAAGAATTTATCATGGCTTTTCGGAAAGGATGGACAGGATCCTCTGTTCTCCGATTCAGTCGAAACCGATGTTAAGGGCAAACAGCTGGGAAGTCTTTTAATTCAGCTGGGCTTTGCAACAAGAACCAAAGTAATCATCAATCACTCTGATGCGTATGTAACCTGGAGATATCGCTTTGAATTTCCAAATCTTGATATGAAGAAAACCTTTGCATACATATCAGGAGAAGTAACAGAACAGGATCTTATAAAACCTTTGGAAGTTGTAATCGATTCAACAAGTGATTATGAGGAGGACTAAGTGAGTCTGGCTTTTTTTGATATGGACGGAACCCTGGTTGGAGGAGACACAAACAACATCACCCTTCATCATTTCGTAAAACTTGGTATCGCTCCTTCAGACATGCTGGTAAAGCTTAGTGAATGCGAACAGAAGTTTTTTGAAGGCTCCCTTGATATTAATGACTTCGTCAGATTTGCGGTTACCCCTTTAGTAAAATTATCAAAAGATGAGCAGTATAAGGTTCTGCACGAAACAGTTCGAGATCTGATTATTCCACTTATAAAACCAGGCGCAAAACGAGCCCTGGATTTTCATAAGAAAAGAGGAAGAGGTGATCGCGTTTTTATCGTAACCTCAACCTGTGACTATATTGTAGAACATGTTGCCACTCTACTTGGGATCAGTGATTTTATCGCTGCACCGATGGAAAAGGTAGCAGGAAGACTTACAGGCAAGCAGTGTGGAACTGTTCCTTATCAGGTAGATAAGGTAAAACGCATAAATGAAATAATAAATAAGGAAAGTCTGTCTTTAGAGGATTCTTATGCATATGGAGATACTATCAACGATCTGCCTATGCTAATGATGTGCTCTCACAGATTTGCTGTCGATCCAAATGAGAAACTCCTGAATCATCCTGCTATAAAGTCCTTAGAAATTGTAGACTGGTCCAAATAAAACACAACTAGAGGACTAAGGGACTCTGCTTGTTACAGGGAAAGATTTTGCTGACATGGAGATTGCTTCAATTGTAGTGGATTTGTTGTTCACTTGTGTTAAAGAATCTCTCATTTAAAACAAAGCTTTTGCCAAGATCGATGAACAGACCATCCCCGGCGTCATCATGAAATTCATAGACTCCGGCATCTGCACGTCTTACAAATACGCCTCGAAGCAGTACATAATCGCCTTCCTTGGCAACTTTCTTTACACCTTTAACTGAATTTGGGGCATCAGGTCGGATGTGATTATGAGCAAAATCATCTGATACCACTTCTGACTTTGAATCAGAACTGCCGATAATATTCTCATGCTGAGCAAAGGTGTATCCACCGGCACAGACAGCTACTACAATCAGTATAGTGGAAATGTGTTTAAGCATAGATTTAATAATGTACTGCATACTATTCCTCTCACCTGTGATTGTATTTTTATTAACTTAGATTAGAGGTAGCAAACAGGCTATTTATCTTATTCGGATTTATTACCTTCATCTGAACTTTCAGAAGAGGATTTTGTGTAATCAATCTCTTCGTTTACCGGCTCAGGGACCCCGCAGAAAGTTGTAAACTTATTAAAGATCTTGCAGAACAGCAGACATTCCATTTTTGTGTCATACTCAGCTCCATGGGCCTTATCAAGATCAAAATCAATACCTGCGGCAATACAGGCTTTAACCAGAACACTCTGACCATATACAAGCATAGAAAGAGAGGCTGTATCACAAACGGAGAAAGGATGGAAAGGAGAACGTTTATAGTTCAGACGCTCAGTAGCCGCCTTAATGAAACCTAAATCAAAAGATCCGTTATGACCTACAAGAATTGCCCTTTTGCATTTGTTAGCCTTAACCTTTTTGGCTATAGCCTTGAACATAGGAATTAGAGCATCTTCCTCAGAAACAAGGTTTCTTGATTCATCAAAAGGATCAATGCCTAAGAAATCTATATTGGCCTGTTTAACCAGAGAGCCAGGAAATGGTCTGATATTGGCGTGAAACTGTTCATCAGGCACAAGCATGCCCTTTTCATCCATTTTCACTGTCATCATGGAAACTTCAATCAGAGCATCAGTTTTAGGATCAAGACCTGCTGTTTCAACATCAACAATAACAGGATAAAACTGACGGAATCGATCTTTTATTGAGTAAGTATTAGCTTGTAAATCTGACATAATTATTCTTGTAGTACTGCCCTGGCATTTTTTATGCGTAAACAGATTAAATATCATTTAAATCGTAATTAGTAATCTTTTTGTCTGCAATTTTAACAAAAAAGGCAGGAGATCGAAAACGACAAAACAGATAAAAATTCAGAAAGGACAGAGAACATTAAGATTCAGCAGAATATTTGCTGCCATACAAAAAGCATTGCAAATTGGATACATTATATTTTGCCTTACTTCAAACAACTATCATCCTATATCATATAAATAAGTAATTTAAATTTAAAATATAGAGATATAAGTGCATTAAAAAAGATAAGGCAGTCAATATATGAACATAAGCTCTAAACTTCTTCTTCTAACCGCTTTAACAACAGTATCAGTTGAAGCAAATTGTGCTGAAGCATCATCCAACAAGAATCAGAATAATCCCCTGAAACTCCAGAGAATAGTTGATCAGAGTACCCAGGGTAAAGCAACATCATGCCTTATCTTTAATGATGAGATGAATGCGCTTCAGAACCAGAATATCCTCAAAAAATATCTAACCTTAAAAGACAGTAATGGAGCGGATTTTTCCTCATTCTCTCCTTTTATCTCTGATAGAAAACTCTGTCTGAGCGGACTGAATTTTGGAGAAAATTACAGTCTGACTATAAAGAAAGGAATAGAAGGCTTTATCTCAAAGACAACCGATAAAGATCTATCGGTAAAGTTTAAAACTGCTGATGCTCAGTCTTCCGTATCCTTTACAAACGGACTGATTCTTCCTATAAACAACTCTGATAGTATTAACATTAACTCAATAAATATGCAGAGTTTCAAGCTATCAGTTTTTAGAATTGCAACCTCAGATATTCCAAGAGCCTCTCTTTTCACACTTCTGGAAAACAGACTGGATAAATGGCAGATAAACTCACTCGTCGATAACTATGGTGAATTCATCCAGTCCAAAGTATACAAGCTGCCAAACAAAAAAAATGAAAAACAAACCACCACTGTTAATATCAGGGATTTCAAGAAGAATCTTAAAGATGGATTATTTGTTCTTTTAATTACAGCTGATGACAAAAATGATGGTGACAGCGTTTATGATCTGGCTCCAGATTATGAGTCACTCGCACTATCCAAGCTGCTGTTTATCACCGATATCGGAGCGACAGCCTACAAAGGAGCACTGGGTCTGGACATTGCGGTAAGATCACTTAAGGATGCAAAACCAAAGAAAGGTGCAAAAGTTGAACTTCTGTCATCTGGTAATGAAGTTTTAGGAGAAGCTACAACCGATGGGGACGGTTATGCTCATTTTGATGAAAAACTTTTGTCAGGAAACAACTCTAAAGCTGCAGCAGCAGTGCTTATTACAGACGGCAACGATACCTTCCCGCTGGATCTGCGAGCAGAAAATCTGTATCTGGAGGATGCTGCAACAGACAATGAATATGCAGAGAATAACGACAGAACCATATTTTCAAAACTTATAAAACAGTCCAATTTCAGAATATATGCCTTTACCCAAAGAAGCCTGCTAAGACCAGGAGAAAAAGTCTACTATCAGGCACATGTTAGAAATGCCGATTTAAGTGCAGCACCACTGAAGGCATTGAAGCTAACAGTATATAGACCAGATTATACAGTTTTAAAGGAAGTAACTTTAGACAAGCCTAAGGCTGGTGTTTTTGATTATGAGTTTACCCTTTCAGACAACGCTCAGCTAGGTGAGTACCGCCTGGAACTTGGATATGACAGGAATCAGATTCTATCCTCAACAAAATTCACTGTAGCAGCCTTTAAGCCAAGCTCAATAAACGCACAGTTTCTATCTGATAAAAAAATAATAAAGGATGGTGACGGAATTGAGATTGAATCAAAATACAATTATGGCTCAATGGCCTCAGATCTGAATGTAGAAGGCTATTATCTGATCAAACCTGATAATCATCCAGTTGAGAAATTCAAGGATTACTATTTTGGACTGAACGAGGATGAGGTTTCAGATCATGTCAGAAACCTGCCAATTGATTCAGGAAAAACCAGTAAAAAAGGAAGATTCACTATTACTCCAGCTATAGCCTATGCAAAATATCCTCAGCTTATGGAGCTGAATCTCAACATCATGCCACCAGCATCAGATGTGTATTACATGCATCATGAGTTTAAATATGATTTTAAAACACCAATGCTTGGAGTGCAGAAACTTAAGAACAACAACGATAAAACAGCATTTAATGTAATAATGTGCCAGCAGGACGGAACAGCACTTGAAGGCAAAGCAAATTACATTATCCAGAAAAGAAACATAAGCTATCAGTATATCTTTGAGAACAACATCTGGAAATTTATCAAAAACGAATACAGAACCCCTGTCACCTCCGGAGAGCTGACAATTGCAAGTGATTACCAGAAGAACAATATAGAAGCTGATCTTAAAGACGGCTCATATGTTCTTGAAATAACCGATGATAAAACCGGTTTTAATACCTCCTATAACTTCTACGTTGGAAGCTACAGTACTTTCAATCCAAACTCACCAGACAGATTTGTTCTAACCACCGATAAGGATACGTACAAAACCGGAGACACAGCAACCTTAAGCTTTGAAAGTGAGTTTGACGGATATGCCGATCTGGTTCTTGGAAATAATGGAAACAACCGCATCTCACATTATGAAATTAAAAAGGGATTAAATGAAATCAAGGTCAGAATTGATGATGATTTCAAATTCGGTACATATGCCCTGCTGACCACATTCAGCGCAATGGACAATCCATACAAGACTGCAGCCAGAGCTGTTGGTCTGAATTACATTAGCGTCGATTCATCAAAGGCGGAGCTTGATATTTCCACCTCTCTTGATCAGGCTGTAAAAGAAGGCAATCCTCAGATAAAACCAAACTCAAAGCTGCACTTTGAGGTTCTTGTAAACAGCAAGGATAAATCTGCAATTGATGACGATACATATGTAACAGTCACACTGGTGGACAATGGAATTCTTTCAATCAATAAACATAAGGTACCAAATCTCATCAAAGCTCTGGCAGGCAAGGAGTCTCTAAAAACAACCATTGTTGATATGTACGGACATATCATAAAGGATATCAAGGGAGATGGTCAGGGTTATGGAGATGACATGATGTCAGGAGAAAGTGCAGCGGCACTGTCAAATATCAAAGACAATCTGTTATCACTATACACCAGAGCTGTTAAGGTAAAGAACGGAAAGGCAGAGGTTGAATTTGACCTGCCAGCTATTTCAACCACAGCAAAACTGATGCTTACAGCCTTTAACACCCACAAGGTTGGTAGTACCTCCATTGATCTGCCTATAAAGGATAAAGCGGTAACTACCTTAAATACACCTTATTATCTTTATAACAGAGATTCACTAACAGGAACTTTAGGAGTTGATAATATTATCAATGACAGTGCCGATTTCAGCTTTGAAGTTAAATGCAGCGGTTCCGTAAAGTGTGATAAAAAAGGAGAACTCAAAGCAGAAAAACAGTCGCTTTGACATCACAGAAAACAGAATCTTTTCTGTACCTGCAGATTCAGAACAGGAAATCAGACTAAACCAGAATTTTGCAAACGGTACTCCAGCAGAAATAACCTTAGGAGCACTGCCTATTTCTGATAACCAGAAGATAATAAAATCTCTTGATTTCAAGTATAAGTACTCATTCTTTGATGAAGTCTCAAAAGGTATTATTCTTTTGAAGACTCTCCGTGAAATGAAAGATAAGGATTCAGCTGAATACAGAGATTATCAGAGATATCTTTCAGATATTATTGATTATGTGCAGTCACACATTTCTATGCAGGGTTATGTAAACATTAACTTCTATAACTATGAAGCCTCAAAATATGCTTCTGTATATGCAGCAGAATTCCTCTATGATGCCTATAAGGATGGATTTGATGTAAGCAGTTCCACCCTTGAGTATCTGGAGAAAGCCCTTTCCCGTAATCTTAACGATGATAACGAAACCGTAGCCGCTCTGGCTATGAAGCTTGCCGCAGCTCAGGGAGTCAACGTAAATACCACTTTAACCTATAGATTCGATCATAACGAAATACAATCCATAAATGCCTTATGTAACTATGCAGCTGCATTTGGACTATATGGAGATAAACTTCGACAGAATGAAGCTTTGAATAAGGCTTTAAAGAATCTTAATGAAACCTTAAAACTTAAACAGTTATATCTATCTGCACCTAATTTCAAAAAGCAGAATGAGCTGTTAGAGCTTATAAAAAACTATCAGCCTTTCTATATCAACACGGTAGCTTATGATGTTCTGACACTGTTAAAGGAAAAATTAAATGCAGACAGTAATACAGATGTTGAGACCTTACTTCAGATGCTCAATTCCGAGACATTAAAGGGAGATTATCTGGATAGTCAGTCCAAAGCTGTACTCTGCGAACTTTCTGAAAAATATGGACAGAATGCAACAAAGCAGAGCGCAAAAGTAGAGAATGGAGTTATTAAGGTAAAGAACAACTCTAATAAAAATGCCGTTGCCTCTGTATCAGTAACCGGTAAGGTATCAGGAGAAATAATTAATCCAGATTCTCTTTCATTGCAGATTATGTATTTCGACAGGAATGGAAATGCCTTAAACAAAGACTCACAGCTTAAGGTAAATGATGATGTAATTGTACTGGTTTCTGCTAAATCAGCTCAATTCAGTGATTCAAAAGCATATGTAAACCTCAAGTTACCATCAGATATGGTATTTTTAAGGAAACTGAGTTCAAATGAAGTAAAGAAAGCTTACACTTTCCTGCAGAAATACAATCTGACAGAAAACTACCAGATGGAAACCGAGCTTTCTGACACTTCATACAATGTATCAGGAGCTTTAAACGGGAAGCCATTAACCTTTGCCTTTATGCTGAAGGCTGCCTATAAAGGACAGTCAGCCCCGCTAATGAGCAGACTATCCATGAAGACATTCAGTGTGCAACATTATTACTATGCAGATCCTGTTAACTTCAGGATTACTGATGAAACAGACTCTGGAGAGACAGCCAAGTCAAAAACAGGCGGGAAACAGTAAAACGTAATTTTATATCTGACAGATAGTTTCGAAGAGTCTCTTCTTCGTGACTATCTGTTTGTTTTACAAGTAATACTAATGCATAAAGACTAGCGTAAAATGATGTTTATGCCAAATAAAAGACAATCTGTTTTGCCAGAGAAGAATAACATTTGAACAACATGAGATTAAAACTGTCCTCTGACTTCATAACAAAAAAAAGAGTAATAGTCACATCCGTTTTATCCTGTCTTGCCCTCTTTGCATTTGTTCTTTACAGCATCCTGAGCATCGATTTTTCTCCATTACAGAACCGTTCAAACATTTTATTTGATAAAGACGGTAATGTAATCGCCTTCTCATTAAGCAAAGATAATCAGAGCTATCGTTTTCTTACAACTAAAGATGATGTAAGTGAAATATACCTTAAGATGCTGCTGTCTAATGAGGATAAGAATTTTTACTCTCATATCGGGGTTGATTTCAAAGCGCTTATCAGAGCTCTTATCTTTAATCTAAAAAACAGAGAAATAACTTCCGGTGGCTCAACCCTTGCCATGCAGGTGGTTAAAAGATTATCGAACCATAAAAAAAGATCATATGTGAACAAATTAAAGGAAATAATAGGTGCAGTCTACATAACAGCAGCCTATGGTCGGGAACAGGTATTATCATGGTATCTGACTCTGGCGCCTTTTGGATCTAACATTGAAGGGGTAAAGGCGGCCTCTCTCAAATGGTTTAATCATCTGCCAGATAGATTAACGCCATCAGAAGCTGCTCTATTAGTGGCTCTGCCTAGAGCACCTGAACTTATAAGACCAGATTTATATCCCCAAAGAGCAAAATACTATAAGAATGAAGCAGTTAAACTTGCCTATAAAAATGGAATCATAAACGGAGATCTTCTCAGGATTGCTCTTGCAGAGGACTGCAGCTTCAGACTGCAAAACATAAAACAGAGCGCCTATACCCTTGGCAATTTTCTTTTTTCACAGAAAGGTAACAGGATAAATTCTCATATTAAGAATAACTCAACTTTAAATGCCAACTCCATGAAATACAGAGCAGATAATTCTAATATTCTTAATAAAAACAATGAAATATTCACTACTATAGATTCAAGAATACAGATTCTTCTAAACAGGACTGCGGATAAATATGAGAAAAATAAAAAAGATAACGCTATTCTGAGCGCGGTTGTATTAGATGACAAAACTCATCAGATTGTCGCTCTAATCGGAAGCTCCGACACTCAAAGCAGCCAGATCTGTATTCCGTTCAGTAGGAGATCACCTGGTTCAACCTTAAAGCCATTTGCATATGCCATGGCTTTTGAAGAAGGAAAACTGCATCCTCAGACTATTATGAAAGATGCAGGAAAATTATACGGTTCGTGGAGTCCAGACAATTTCAACTATAGATTCAACGGAGAGATAAAAGCCAAAGACGCTTTATGCATGTCTTTAAATCTTCCTGCTTTAGAAGTAATAAAAGCGGTTGGTCCAGATAAATTCTGTGAAAGATTAAATACTCCTTATACAAGGCTTCGTATAAAGGATGGTATCCCAGATTTATCTGTAGTGCTTGGTAGTGCCGATATTACACTAATGGATTTGTGCAAGCTTTATGCGATGTTAAATTCAGATGGAGAACTTTATGACTATAGGCTATTTGCACAGGATAAAGACGAGAATCAGTCAGAGGTAAATATTCAGTCCAATAGCTATAGAATCTTATCAAAAGCCTCTGCAAGAGCTGTCTTTGAAATACTAAAAAATACCGCGCGACCTGCAAATCACCCCGATAATAAAACTATATCCTACAAGACAGGAACCTCATACAAATTTAAGGATGCCCTGGCGATTGGATCATATGGCAAATATACAGTCGGAGTTGCTATTACGCATCCGGATAATAAAACACAGAACTATAACAACACTGGCTATGTAGATGCGGCACCTCTTTTATTTGATATTCTGCTTCAGCTTGATGAAGAGTATCTGGAAAAGGAAGAAATTGATGATGTACTGTTTGCAAATAAAGCTCCAAGAGCTTTGGAAAAACAGAATACCAATCAGGAAATATTTAACCTAAAAGATAAACTGAAAATAACTTTTCCTTTAAATAACAGTGTAGTTTCTCCTGATTTTAACGGAAGAATATTCGTAAGATATGAAGGAGGAATAGGAAAAGTTTATCTGAATTCAGATGATCTGCAGGTTGAACAGGATTTTTTAGAAATAAAGGAAAACGGATTTTATAAGGTTTGTATTTTTGATGAGAAAGGTCAGTCCGACTGTGTCGGATTTGAAGTAAAAAAAGGAAGCTAAGATAACAAATCAGGGGAACAAAGCAAATGCTGCTCCCCTTATTTAAAACTGATATTACGACTGAGAATCTAAAAATTTGATAAATTCTTCTACAGAGGCTTCTGTATCTGCATTTCTGCCTGAAATAACAAGCATAGCAAGAGCTCCTGGCTCTCCATAGATAATTGTTTCAACATTCTCATCAGAGCATTCAAAACTCCAGGCACCTTCTATAAGATTAGAACGAACCGGTAAAGCACAGTTCATCTGCATAGCAGCAACTCTTGCGTAAACCTCTGGAGTTGAATCAACACCACGTGTTTTTTCCAGATTGGTAACGCTAATAGCAAGTTTAGAATCAGAACTTAAATAGCTTAAGGAATTATCTACACTTGGATTTGGCTTTACAGTCCAGCCAAAAGGACAAGGATAGATGTTCTGCTCCTTCTCGCCAGCAGCTACATGATAGCTGTTAGAAAACTGATCTTTTCCCGACTGATTTTTTACAACTTTATAAGTTGTAATATTCTCAACTGTACGGGAAGTTACAGTATCGCTGATTTCGGTCTGAGCATTTACAGCCATAAATGGAACAATGCATAGACCTAAAAGACCTTTAGTTAAAATGCTCTTTGTCATAAACTAGTTCTTTAAAGTTGAGATAATCTCATCAGAGATTACTTGAACATCACGATTGCCGTCAACTGCAACATACTTGGTAGGAGCAGTCTTTGAAAGATCCTTGTAGAAAGCAACAAGAGGCTCGGTCTGTGCGTGATATACCTCAAGACGGCTGCGGACAGTGCTCTCTTCATCATCAGGACGAATTACAAGAGGCTCGCCGGTAACATCATCCTTACCCTCAACCTTTGGTGGGTTGTAAACGATGTGATAGGTTCTGCCTGATGCAAGGTGAACACGTCTGCCTGACATACGGTTTACAATCTTCTCATCTGGAACCTGAAGCTCAACAACAGCATCAATAACAATACCGTTATCAACTAAAGCCTGAGCCTGAGGAATAGTACGAGGGAAACCGTCAAAAAGGAAACCGTTCTTGCAGTCATCCTGAGCGATACGCTCTTTTACAAGACCAAGAATGATATCATCTGAAACCAGCTGGCCTTTATCCATAACAGCCTTAGCCTTAAGACCTAAATCTGTACCAGCCTTGATAGCAGCTCTTAACATATCACCGGTTGAAATCTGTGGAATGTTGAAAGCCTTGGTAAGATTCTGAGCCTGAGTACCTTTACCAGCTCCTGGAGGTCCTAATAGGATAATACGCATTGTTTTTAATCCTCAATAAAAATAAAAAAAGTGTCTAATTATAACATGTGTGAACTGTATTCATTACAGTAGAAACAAAAAAGCTCCGACTGGCGGAGCTTTTGCACTAAATTAACCTAGAAGTAAGGCGTTCATTGACTTAACAAAAGTGCTTGGATCTTTCAAAGCCCCCTGATCTGCAAGCAGGGCCTGCTCGAAAATCAGATCAGCCCACTGGTTGAAGCGGTTCTCTTCCATCTCGGCATAAGCCTTCTGAACCAGCTTATGTTCTGGATTCAGCTCAAGAGTGTACTTCTCATCAGGCAGACTCTGACCGCTGGCCTCTAATAGACGACGCATCTGCATAGTCATCATTCTGTTGGTATCAGAAATAACGCAGGATGGAGAATCAATCAGACGGGTTGAAACAACAACATCCTTGACCTTGTCACCCAGAGCCTTCTTGAAGCGCTCAATCAGATCCTTGTTCTCGGTTGCTGCAGTCTCCTGCTTCTTCTTCTCTTCCTCATCAGCCAGATTTCCAAGCTTTAAGTCCTGAGAATTTGCGCTTACGAATTCCTTGCCGCTGAACTCACTGATATTGCCCATCAGCCACTCATCAACACGCTCCCACATCAGAAGAACTTCGATACCCTTGGTCTTTAACTGCTCTAGGTATGGAGAATTCTTAGCAGCCTCATAGCTCTCTGCAGTAATGTAGTAAATCTTGTCCTGACCTTCCTTCATACGGGAAATATAGTCTTCAAAACTTACAGAGCACTCTGCACTGTCGTTGTTGGTTGAAGCGAAACGCAGAAGCTTTAGAATAGCATCCTTGTTGTCATAATCCTCAACAGGACCTTCCTTCAGAACATTACCAAACTGCTTGTAGAATTCTGTGTACTTTGAAGCATCCTTTGAAAGTTTCTCAAGCATACCAAGAACACGCTTGGTTAAAGCTTTCTTAAGTTTGCGGGTTACGGCAGTTTCCTGAAGCAACTCACGTGAAACGTTTAATGGAAGTGCATTGGTATCAACCAGGCCCTTAACAAAACGCAGATAGTTTGGAAGGAAAGCCTCTGCCTTATCCATAATGAACACACGCTGTACATAAAGTTTCAGACCATGCTCATTCTGACGGTTATACAGATCCCATGGAGCCATCTTTGGAACATAAAGTAAAGATGTATACTCAAGATCACCTTCAACCTTGTTATGAGCCCAGGTTAGAGGATCCTGATAATCATGGCTTAAGTGCTTGTAGAACTCGTTGTATTCCTCATCCTTAACATCCTTTGGAGTACGGGTCCATAGAGCCTGTGCGTTGTTAATCTGAGTGTACTCGAACTTCTTTTCTGGCTCTTTCTTCTCTTCGCCTTCCTTAGGCTGTTCATATTTCTCTTCGTATAACTCTACAGGAGTAGAAATATGGTCTGAATACTTGGTGATGCATTCACGCAGCTTCCAGGTATCGGTAAATTCGGTTTCATCATCCTTTAATGACAGGATAATCTGAGTACCGCGGAAAGGAACCTTAATGTTTTCTGAAGTGAAGGTACCGTTACCCTCTGACTCCCACTTAACACCCTCATCCTCTGAAGCGTTAACAGAACGGGTAATAACGGTTACTTTCTTGGCAACAATAAATGAAGAATAGAAACCAACACCAAACTGACCGATCAGCTGAGAATCTCTCTTGGCATCACCGGTTAGATTCTTCATGAAAGCTTCTGTACCAGACTCAGCGATAGTACCCAGGTGACTGTTTGCCTCATCTAAGGTCATACCGATACCGTTATCAGTAATCGTAAGTGTCTTAGCATCCTTATCAGGACGGATCTGAATCTTGAAGTTTGGATCATCCTTGATTAAATCCTGATTGGTTAAAGACATGAAGTGAAGTTTATCAATAGCATCAGATGCATTTGAAATTAACTCACGAAGAAAAACTTCCTTGTTTGAATATAGCGAATTAGCAAGTAAATCTAATAATTTGGTTACCTGTGTTTGAAAGCCATGAACAGTAGCTGTCATTTTTTATAAATTCTCCATTTGTTTTTAAAGTGTATGAACACTGTCATCTAGAAATACAAATGGGGATGATTTTTACTATTTCAAGAAAATTTTTTAAATTTTTCGTCTGAAATTAAAAGAAAGAGCCAGCGTGTTACCGTCAACAGAGGTCAATTCTCCTCCGACAGGTACACCTGTGGCTATTTTAGAAACACTGATATTAAGCTTTTTGGCTATGGCTGCGATGTAGGAGGCGGTTACTTCACCCTCAGCGGTCTGACCTAAGGCAAGGATAACCTCAGTGATATTCTCTTCCTTAAGTCTGCGGGTTAGAACATCAAAACCAAGCTCTTCAGGGCCTATGCCGTCAATAGGACTTAAATGTCCATGCAGTACAAAATAATTACCGCTGTAGGATGAACTTGATTCAATTGCCATTACATCTGATGGAGATTCAACTATACAGATACTGCCGGAATTTCTACGTTTAGCAGAAGAACACAGCTCACATTCCTGATCTTTCTCATCAGTATAGTTTCTGCAGTGAGGGCAGATAGAAATGTTGTTTAATCCCTGCTCTATTACCTTGGCCATGGCAAGACCTTCACTACGTTTTCTATCTAAAAGATAGTACGCAATACGGGTTGCACTGACAGGACCGATGCCTGGCATTACCTGTAGTGCCTCAACCATTGAATCGAGCAGAGAACTTGAAGACATATTAGAAAGGAAGCTTCATGCCGGGAGGTAACTGCATACCGCCGGTTACAGCTGATAACTTCTCTTTTGACTGCTCTTCAATACGACGGTGAGCATCATTGTAAGCGGCAGCAAGTAAATCCTCACAGATCTCCTTGTCATCACCGAAAATAGAATCGTCAATCTCAACACGACGAACCTCATGGTTACCGGTAATGGTGATTTTAACCATACCTGCACCAGACTCGCCGGTTACTTCCATTTTTGCAATCTCATCCTGTGCCTTCTGAAGACGCTCCTGCATCATCTGAGCCTGCTTCATCATATTGCCCATGTTAAACATCGTTTATTCTCCGTAAAAAAAAACTCTGAAAATTTTAATTGAAAGTAAAAGGATTTGCAATTTGCAAGCTCAAATAATTTAGGCAGAAATCAACTTTAAAGCACGCTTGCCCAGCCCATATATTTCAGCAATTTTTCGGTCTATCTGATGCTTGATTTTCTCGGCTTCACTCCCCGAAGCTTCCATCAGATCATTAACCATGAATTCAATCTGCAGCTGTTCATCAGGACTTGCCAGCGGAATAGGAACTTCCTCTAAGAGTGAACGCAGAATCTTAATCGTGTGAAATTTTCTCTCAAAATAAAAGCGAACTGCGCTTGAGTTCAAAACTGCGCATAAATAAACAGGAGAAAGATTATCAAAACGAGGGATTAGGAAATTGCAGCTGTTTAAGGTAAGTCTGCCCTTTCGGTCCAGCGCCACAATCGGATATTTAGCAATGAAGCGATAGACGATTTTTACCGGATTACGGTAATACTCTATAGGAGCCATCTGCTGAAAGGAGCTTTGGGAGACATTTACAAAACTTTTTGGAGTTCCGATTTTAAAAGGTTCAATATCAACGCCTCTGAGTACGGGTTCATCCCCGCTATTCTGTGTATTATGAACCATACCGTTATTTGAGCCGGTGACAATTCCCAAAGCAAACTGAGCATGACCACGCAGTTTTACACAATGCTCAAAATCATCCATCTTAGATAGAACCTTCGCTTCCTGATCGGTAATTCTGAAATTAAAATCAAGAGGAGAACGGTCACGTCTTACAATATAGGTTGAGTCATTGGTATTTACAATAACCTCTCCCACAGCACCGGAATAAGAGGTCTTCTCAAGGGTCAGAACAACACTCTGACACTGTACCGCATGAAAAACCTCATCCAGATAACGGACAGATTTAACACGGGCATGCATAGAGATAAAGGTTCTAATAAGATCATGCGAGGCAACATTCAGTATCGCCTCTGGCAGAACAAACTGTACAATACCACCCTCATCTAGGAGATTAAGCGATCTTTCAACAAAGAGATCTGCAAAATAAGGTCTGGTCTTTTTTGCCTCTTCAAGAGATTTGGCATAACGTCTGATAGCTGCAGGATCTTCACAGCTGCCAAAAGGAGGATTGCCCACGATAACATCACATCTAGGCAGGTTCTTAGAGGTAAGAGTGTCAGCCTTTAACAGATGAGCGCATAAAAAATCTTCACTCAGATTATCCTCAGCCAGAGCAAAGTTGATCCTTGCAAGAGAAACAGACAGAGAATCAAGATCACAGCCATACAGATCATTAACGTTGGCACCTCTTTTTAAAAGTCTTAAAAGGAAGTTACCCGAACCACAGCAAGGATCTAAAAATACACGCCCTGACCTTATGGAAATAGTCTCTAAGGCTGTATCAGTAAGTTCCTGCGGAGTGTAGTATCTGCCCTGCTGACGGCGGGCTGAAAGCTCCATCAGAGAAAGATATATTAGCCCAAGTGTATCCTCATATGGGACATAATGCAGTTCAAATTCAGGAAGATTTCTGCAGGATTTTAACAGTGAATTCTTTGGTGTCTTGTCTATAAGTTCCTGTATCAGCCAGTCGTATCTGCCTATATCCAGTCTATCTTCAAGGTAGGCCTTGAAATAATGGGAACTAACATAGGTCTCAAGCTTTTTTGCTTCAATTAACAGCTGAAGAAAAGATTCACACAAAAGCGCTCTGATATATGTTAGGGTGCTTGAAAAATCTTCAACCAGAATGGATAAGGCAATATGGTTTGGTGAGTTTTTGGAAATATAGTTTATGTACAGTTCCTGAGCTCTGACCGACTGCCTTGAATTGGCAACTGCACGTCTTCTTTTCAAGGAGTTTCTGCTACTGATAATTGAATCAATCTGCTGTTTTGTAAACTTCAGTGAGCCATCAGCAGAATCATCTTTAATTTTGCCTGTTTTAAGCCAGTTTTTCAGAGTGGACAGGGAAATATCCAGCACAGTACAGGTCTGTCCTAATGAAAGAAAATCTGATTTATGCTGCTCTGACATTTATTTTTTCCATATGAAACCAATTCTGTAGAATCATATCACGAACCAGTAAAATCATTAAAAAAAATTTTTTATTATTATAATTAGTATTATTTATCAAATAATTATTTTTATTTTTTTATCATTAATATTTAAACAAAAAGCCATTAATGTTAATTTTTGGAGCAGGATAGATTAAGACTCTTAGAAAACATCACGAATGTTGTTAAAATATCCTCAAAGGATAGATCCATGAACGCAACAGAGTTAAATTATCTTAAATCATCACAGCTAAGCCACATCGCAAAATCTCTATATGCTTTCTACTTAAGAGATCTTGCAGCTCAGGATCAGTGCATCATTGATCTTACTGCCATAGCAAACTATCTACCTAATTATCAGATAGCTTCAATGTGCCTTGATGAGCTTGAAAAGGCTGGATTATTAAGAAAACTCAGTGAAACTTCCAACTGGCAGGGCTGCGTCTTTGAACTGCCGCTTTACGTAAGGGAACAGCAGGAAGTACCAAAAGCACCATTTGTCATGACCACAAAATGGGAACCCGGTCCAACTTTTCATAAAACAGCAATACTCTGCGGTCTAGAGGATTCAACCTACACCCTTACTGATCTCAACAGCTTCAGACATTACTGGTGCAGCAAAAATGAAAGCCGCAATCAGGTAGGCTGGGAGAGAGCTTTTGCACAGAGGCTTTTAAAAGCAAGACAACAGAGAACTGAAGTAAGATTCAATACCGAGCCTCACAATGCGCTGGATATTCCCCAAAACCAGATTTCCAAGCCAGATACCCCAAGGCCTGAAGAAATAGAAAAGCTTCAGCAGCAGACTATGGAAGATTTCCAGAATCTATTTGGTAAATAATCACAACATCTCACAAAAACTAAGGAATTCCAATGAACATCATATGTAAAGATAAAGTTCTGGATTTATCATCCCCAAAAATCATGGGAATTTTAAATGTAACTCCAGATTCCTTCTCAGACGGTGGTCTGTGGAACAGTGCAGGCAAGGCACTGGCACATGCCGAGACCATGTTGAATGAAGGTGCAGCCATCATTGATATCGGAGGCGAATCCACCCGACCAGGTGCACCTACCGTGAGTGAAGATGAAGAGCTTTCAAGAGTTATTCCTGCGGTAGAAAGAATTGCCAAGGAAACAGATGCGATTATCTCAATTGATACCTCTTCACCGGTGGTAATGAGAGAAGCCTGCAAGGCTGGCGCCCATATCTGGAATGATATCAGAGCACTCTGCCGTGAGAATGCTATGGAAACAGCAAAGGAGCTGGATATTCCGGTAATCTTAATGCATATGCAGGGAACCCCTCAGAATATGCAGAATGATCCTAACTACAGCAACGTTGTAGAACAGGTTAAAAAATTCCTTTTAGATAAAGCGCAAGAAGCTGTATCTCACGGAATCGACAGAAAGAAAATCATTTTTGATCTGGGCTTTGGTTTTGGTAAAACCGCTGAACACAATTTCACCCTTTTAAAGCATATGCAGGATTTTGTTGATTTAGGCTACCCTGTCCTATCTGCTCTTTCACGAAAGACCATGATTGGAAATGCCTGTGGAATAAAAGAGCCAGCTCACAGAATTATAGGCTCTGTTTAAAAGAGCCAGCTCACAGAATTATAGGCTCTGTTGCAGGCGCTCTTTTAAGCATTGAAAGAGGAGCTGCAATTGTAAGAGTTCATGATGTAAAGGAAACCAAGCAGGCCTTTGATGTGTATATGGCAATGATGGCTCAAAAATAAAAAAAATCCTTAAACAACAGGCAGATGTGTTCTGATAACGAGAAAACACATCTGCTTTTTTTGTTTTTATTCCTGTAAAAATCATTAAAAAACAACATGAAATATATCAATTTTTTATAATTAATATTTTTCACTATTAGTGATCACAATTGCACCATAAAGGTGTACACCTGGAGATCCCTTTTCTCTTAATTCGATAAGCATATAATTTGATGTAAATCATATTTTACAGTTTTTTTGTAAATTTTATTTATGGAGATAAATATGACAGTTCTAGAAAACGATATCGCTATCTATTCAAAGAAAGAGATTGAACGTTTATCTGCAAACGCAAATGATCTTGTAAAGTCTCCTCTAACTCATCTTGTTGAACTATGCAGAAAAGCTGAGAATCAGTCCTTAAATGCAGCCCTGAAAACCCTTAATTTCATGGCATCCAAGGAAGAGAAACAGCGAATCGAAATCATACAGAATCAGATTGCAGAGAATGAGAAATCTGCAGGTTTAATGAGCTCAAAGTATAACCGCTGGTAAAAGTCATGTTCGTCAATTAGACTGACTGGTAAACACAGAATTTGAATTAAAGCCTTGCGTATCTGCAGGGCTTTACATTTTTAATTCAACTAACGTTCTACAACTAATTTCTTAAAAAACAAGAAGAAGACTTTATTCTGATTCATTTTTATGATGTTTGGAAAAGAATGAATTGCACTTCTGCTTGCTCCACTGTTTTTTTTATATTCGAAAAGCTCAAGTATTAACTGCCTGCAAACTGTAATCTTCACAATCTTTTCTTTTATTATGCATACATGAAAGAGGCTCCCCCAATTAGCGAAGTGCATGGAATCCTCTCACCTTTCCACATTGTGGAATTACCTATAGTTCTTTGTTTGTCAGATACAAAGTAACAAGTTGTGAGATTATTTTTT
>NZ_CACVSS010000041.1:0-18157 GCF_902756765.1 uncultured Succinivibrio sp.
GAAAAAAAGACACAGGGATATTATACCATGATATATATGTTACAGTATATTACTTTATACAAATATGTGAATCAGGTCAAAAATAAAGCCCCATAAGGGTTTGCGCGATGTTTATAGTCTATTTAACTGCAAAAGTTAGGTTTATGTCTTGAGCCTAACTATAATCTCTTCTGGTAGGGATGCCCCCTCCTGCTTTTAATTTGAAAAAGATTTATTATGCAATCTTCTCAAAAATAATCCGAAGCTTTTGGGGCTTCGGATCCTTTCAAATTAAGTCAAGAATGAATTACTTCTTATACTTCTGATTTACCATCTCATGCAGTTCCTGAAGAGAATGAACAGTTGCATACTCATCTGCACTTATTGCCTCAACAGAAGCAATAGCTGCATTTAAGGTTGTGGTATAGCAGATATCATAACGCAGACAGCTGCGACGCAGTGAACGGGAATCCTCAACAGACTGACGACCTTCGGTTGAATTGATAACCCAGTTGTACTTACCTGATTTAATGAAGTCCAGTAAGTTTGGTCTAGCTTCATAAACTTTGTGTACATGGGTACATTCAATGCCGGCATCTCTTAGAGTCTGACAGGTTCCCTGAGTTGCCTCAAGCTTGAAGCCTGCTTCAACCAGTTTACGTCCAAACTCAGGCAGTCTGTTCTGATCTGACTTCTTGATTGAAAGCAGAACAGTTCCAGATCTCTGGATAGGAGACTTGGCTGCAAGCTGAGCTTTAGCAAAAGCCTCTGGGAATGATGTTGCAGTACCCATGGTTTCACCGGTTGATCTCATTTCAGGTCCTAACAGAGGATCTGATCCTGGGAACTTGGCAAATGGCAGCACAACTTCCTTAACTGAGTAGTGAGTAGTATGGAGGAACCACCTCATGGGTGATACCCTGTTCAGCCAGAGTCTTACCTGTCATTACACGAGCTGCAATCTTAGCCATTGGTAGTCCGGTTGCCTTGGATACGAATGGAATGGTACGTGCGGCACGAGGGTTAACTTCGATTAGATAAATCTTGTCCTCACGGATTGCCAGCTGAACATTCATCAGACCTTTAACATTTAAGGCTAAAGCAAGATCTTTTGAGATCTTGGTGAGTCTGTCAATCATATCCTGCTTTAAGTGATATGGAGGTAGAACACAGGAAGCGTCACCAGAGTGAACACCACACTCCTCAACGTGCTCCATGATGCCACCGATTACAACATCCTTTCCGTCAGCAACAGCATCAACGTCGATTTCGGTAGCGTGATCCAGGAACTTGTCCAGAAGAACTGGTGACTTGTTTGAAACCTTAACAGCTTCAGCGAAGTAGGTGCGCAGATCGTCTTCACCGTAGACAACTTCCATGGCACGACCGCCTAAAACGTAGGATGGACGTACAACCAGAGGGTAGCCGATTTCGCTGGCAACAGTAATAGCCTGGTTCAGAGAAGTTGCAGTGCCGTTCTTAGGCTGCAGCAGTTCAAGTTTGTTAACAACTTCCTGGAACAGCTTACGATCTTCTGCGCGGTCGATATCGGTAGGTGATGTACCGATGATAGGCACACCTTCAGCCTCAAGCTTCTTGGCAAGTTTCAGAGGTGTCTGACCACCGAACTGAACAATCACACCGACAGGCTTTTCAACACGGGCAATTTCAAGAACATCTTCAAGGGTTACAGGCTCGAAGTATAGTCTGTCTGAAATATCGTAGTCGGTTGATACAGTCTCAGGGTTACAGTTAACCATGATTGACTCGTAGCCGTCTTCACGAAGAGCCATTGAGGCGTGAACACAGCAGTAGTCGAACTCGATACCCTGACCGATACGGTTAGGGCCGCCGCCTAAAACGATAACCTTCTTCTTATCGGATGGACGGGCCTCACATTCCTGCTCATAGGTTGAGTACATATAAGCGGTGGAGGTTGCAAACTCAGCAGCACAGGTATCAACTCTCTTGTAGGTTGGGTAAACCTCAAAGAGCCATCTGCGAGCGCGAACCTTATCCTCAGTAGTCTTTAAAAGTTTGGCAAGTCTTGCATCTGAGAAACCGCGGGACTTGAGATCTTTCATCTCGTCGGCATCGATAGACTTTAAGGTTCTGCCGCCTAAAGACTGCTCAATATCAATGATTTCCTTAATCTGACATAGGAACCATGGGTCGATCTGGGTGTAGCCGAAGACCTCTTCAACGGTCATGCCTAAACGGAAGGCATCGCCGATGTACCAGATACGGTGGGCGCCTGCAGTCTCAAGTTCGTGAAGAAGCTTTAATCTTGCGTCTGGTTTCTTCATGTCAAGACGAGGGTCGAAACCGCTCTTGCCGGTTTCAAGACCGCGCAGAGCTTTCTGCAGAGATTCCTCGAAGGTACGGCCGATAGCCATAACTTCACCTACAGACTTCATCTGAGTGGTCAGGCGATCATCTGAGTTAGGGAATTTTTCAAAGTTGAAACGAGGGATCTTAGTAACAACATAGTCAAGACTTGGCTCGAATGAGGCTGGAGTCTTGTCGCCGGTGATGTCATTTCCAAGCTCATCTAAGGTATAACCTACAGCCAGCTTGGCGGCAATCTTGGCGATAGGGAAGCCGGTTGCCTTTGAGGCTAAAGCTGATGAACGGGATACACGAGGGTTCATCTCAATGATAACCATACGTCCGTTCTTTGGATTGATACCGAACTGAACATTTGAACCGCCAGTCTCAACACCGATTTCACGCAGAACAGCCATAGCGGCGTCACGCATGATCTGGTATTCCTTATCGGTCAGTGTCTGAGCTGGTGCTACAGTGATTGAGTCACCGGTGTGAATACCCATTGGGTCAAGGTTTTCGATGGAGCAGACAATAATGCAGTTATCCTTATGATCACGGACAACCTCCATCTCGTACTCTTTCCATCCAATGAGTGATTCGTCAATTAAAAGTTCGTGGGTAGGGGAGAGTTCTAAGCCCTTGTTACAGATATCCTCGAACTCCTCTGGGTTGTAGGCAATACCGCCACCGGTGCCGCCCATAGTGAAGGATGGTCTTATAATACAAGGGAATCCAACCTGTTTCTGAACTTCCCAGGCTTCCTGTATGCTGTGTGCAATACCGGCACGAGGACACTCAAGACCGATTGCCTTCATGGCCTTGTCGAATCTTTCACGGTTCTCAGCCTTGTCGATGGCATCGGCTTTAGCACCGATCATCTCGACATTGTACTTGGCAAGTACACCGTGTTTTTCAAGATCAAGGGCGCAGTTTAGAGCGGTCTGACCGCCCATGGTTGGCAGTACTGCATCTGGACGTTCCTTCTCGATGATGTTCTCTACAACCTTCCAGTGGATAGGCTCAATGTAGGTAACATCTGCAACATCAGGATCGGTCATGATGGTTGCAGGGTTGGAGTTTACAAGGATAACCTTGTAGCCTTCCTCTCTTAGGGCTCTGCATGCCTGAGTACCTGAGTAGTCAAACTCACAGGCCTGGCCGATAACAATTGGGCCTGCGCCTAAGATTAAGATTTTTTTTATGTCTGTACGTTTTGGCATCTGTTATCCCCTAAGCTTTTTCTCTGTATTTGCGCATAAGCTCAACGAAATGTTTAAATAAAGCCATTGGATCGTGTGGACCTGGACTTGCTTCAGGATGTCCCTGGAAGCTGAAGGCTGGTGCATCGGTACGTTCAACGCCCTGCAGGGTTCCATCGAACAGTGATTTGTGTGTTGCCTTCAGATTGGCTGGAAGAGTTGCCTCATCTACACAGAAACCATGGTTCTGAGAGGTGATGTAAACTACTCCGCTCTCCAAATCTCTTACAGGGTGGTTGGCACCGTGATGACCGCACTTCATCTTGATGGTCTTAGCACCTGAGGCTAAGGACAAAAGCTGATGTCCAAGACAAATGCCGAATAACGGAATCTTATGCTCAAGGAAGGTTCTGATAGCTTCCTGTGCATAAGTACATGGTTCAGGATCTCCTGGTCCGTTGGACAGGAAGATACCGTCTGGATTCATTTTTATTACTTCACTTGCAGGTGTCATTGCAGGTACAACGGTAACCTTGCAGCCAAGAGAAGTCAGAATTCTTAGGATGTTGTACTTAACACCGAAATCGTAGGCTACAACGTTAAACTCGGTACGGCTCTTGTTTACATAGCCAGAACCAAGTTCCCAGGTACCTTCGTTCCAGTCGTATATTTCTTTGGTACTTACAACCTTGGCAAGATCCATTCCCTTGATTCCAGCGAATTCTCTTGCAAGCTTTAGAGCTTTTTCAGCAGTCATTTTAGGATCGGTTGACAGACATGCATTCTGGGCACCTTTCTCACGAAGGATTCTTGTCAGCATTCTGGTATCAATTCCGTAAATTCCAGGCTTTTTATACTTTGCAAGGAAATCGCTCAGGTTCATGGTGCTGCGGAAGTTTGAAGCTACCAGAGACAGATCTCTTACAACCAGACCCATTGCAAAAACATCCCGAGATTCGATGTCTTCTTCATTTGTACCGTAATTGCCGATGTGAGGATAAGTAAGAGTGACGATTTGACTAGCGTATGAAGGATCGGTAAGAATTTCCTGATATCCTGTCATGGATGTATTGAATACGACTTCACCAACGGTGGTAGTATTTTCAGCGCCGAACGCTTTTCCTTTAAATACTGTTCCGTCAGCGAGAGCCAGAATTGCGGATGCGACCACAAAGACCCCCAAAAAAATGATTGAGAACACAAAGTGACGCTGATCTTTGGTGCAGTATTTTTTTTTCACCAGGACCATAGTCTGCAATATTTTAGACGAATCTCATACTTTTTCAAGAAAAAAACTTATTTGAACCAATTTGGTTATATGATGTCCTTTTTCTTTGTTTTTTTTCACAATTATTCCTGCTTCCTATAACTGAAATAAGAAAGTTCGATATAATTAGGGTAAAAAAATTACTATAAATAAGCGTATTCGGATATTGTTTTCTAAGAATGTTTAATCGCCAGCATAAGGTTAGGTTAAGACTTAAGAAGAGCACCTTTATAATTGAATGTGCTCTGGCTATTGCTGTCTCTGTAGCTGGTGGCTGCTCCTCTGACGGCAAGCCTGTTAAATCCGTCAACACCGTACCAAATCCTATAACCATCAAGGTTAACGGTATCAAAAGACAGGATGTAAGGGATAACGTATACGGATATCTGTCCTCGCTGCCCCAGATTGCCAAGGAAAAATCCCGACTCTATGGCAAGGAGATTTCCGATAAGATTACGCTTGCAGTTCACTCCTACGGTTACTACCATCCTAAGATAAATCTTGATTATCCTAAGAGGGATTCCAAATCAAGAGAGCTTGTAGCCGACGTTGATTTAGGAAAGCCTCTTTTCATCAGAAATTTCCAGATTGAGATTCTGGGTGAGGGAGCTTTTTATCAGTCCTTTAAAAAGATTGTAGAGAAGAGCGGAATCGGTCCATATACTCTGCTTGACCATGGTAGATACGAGCAGCTCAAGGCTGCGCTCAAGGATAATGCCATCTCTCTGGGCTTTTTTGATTCAAAGCTTATCAGTTCAAGAATTCTGGTATACCAGGAGCAGAATGCTGCAGATATTGTTCTAATCTACGATACCGGCAAGCGCTATAAATTCGGCAAGCTGATAACTGATGAGAAAACCGACTGGCTTTTAACTCCTTCAAGATCGCTTATTAACTTCAAGGAAGGAGATTATTTCTCCTCTCATACACTGAACAGTTTCTCAACTTCACTGTCACAGACCAACTACTACCGTTCTGTGGATGTACAGCCGGTTGTGGAGGAGCGTAAGGATGGTCAGGTTCCTGTAAAACTAGGTCTTGAACGACAGGCTAAGAATCAGTACCGTGTCGGTATCGGTTTTTCAACAGATGAAGGTATCCGTGGAATTTTAGGCTGGGATAAGCCTCTTATCAGTTCAAAAGGTCATTCCTTCTCATCCTTTGTCAGAGCCTCTAAGAAGAAACAGACAGCTCAGGCTATCTACAAGATTCCGCACAAGAATCCTAATTTAGATTATTTCTTTATCAAGCTCTCTCAGACCAGAATCGATCTGAACGATACCCTGTCAGATGTCTCTCATGGCTCTTTCCACTATGTAGCCAATATGGTTGGTAAATGGCGTCGAGACTATTATGTAGCCACTGAGTATGAGGACTACACTCAGGCTGACGAGGATGGTCATTCCTTCAATACCATGCTCGGCACCATGCTCTCTATGAGAACATCAACAGGAGGTCTTGACCCTAGAGCTGGTTACTCGATTGTTTTTGATAACAAATTCTCCTCGAGGATTATCTCAGATCTGACATTCTGGAAGAGTGAACTGATCTTCAAGGGTGTATTATCACCTACAGAGAACACAAGATTTTTATATAAATTATATCAGGGCGCAAACTTAGGTTCTGATGCAGGAAAGGTTCCTCCTTCTATGCGTTATTTTGCCGGCGGTGATCAGACCCTGCGTGGCTTTAGCTATAAGTCTCAGTCTACTAGAAACTCAAAGGATGAGCTTCTTGGTTCTAAATATATGTCCTGTGCCACTGCAGAATTTGAATTTCCGATTGGTATCAGCAACAGCAGAGGTGCGGTATTCCTAGACTCTGCAATTGTTACAAACGACTATAAAGAGGATCATCATTTTCTGTACGGACCGGGCATCGGCTACCGCTACATAACGCCTTACGGTATTGCCAAGATTGATATTGCATACGGAATTGACAATCATCGTGACAAGCACGGCGTAAGATTACACCTGCAGTTTGGCCCAGAATTTTAAATATGAATGCAAAATTAAAAAAAATTTTAAAAATTTCTGCACTGATAACTGCTGTTCTGATGCTGACTTTGGGCTCAATTCTGTATTATGCCCTGGGCACAACATCGGGAATGAAGTTTATTGTCTCCAATGTCAACAGTTCCTTATCTGACATTCTGACCATTACTGCAGATATTGATGAAGGCTCGGTTCTAAACGGCTTTAAGACCGACAGCTATTTTGAAGTCAATGTAAAGGACGTGGTGATTATCCGTGCCAACAGTCTCGATCTCAAATATCATGCCTTAGGCTATCTCTCTTCAGATGTCTTTAAAATCGATCATCTTATTGCCGATAAGCTTGAAGTTGAACTTACCTACCAGTCTGATGAGGAGGAGAGCTCTGAGGAAGAGGCATTAACTGCAGTAGAAGCAGAAGATGAAGAGCCATTCCGACTGGATTTTCTGGTAAAGATTGCAATTGATTCCTTAAAACTGAAGGATTTTGCCTATCTTTCAGATATTGTGGATGTAAGAGTCCCAAAGGCTGATCTTGTTTTAGAGGCTCATGATGATTTTGCAGGAGTAACCTCAGGTGTTATTGAAAATCCGTCAGTCCATCTTAAATATACCGGAGATGATACTGAGGCTCCTAATAACCTGCCTGAAATCCTGACATTTGACAATGGCAACGGTGCCATCGAGAAGATTACCGATATTGATCTTCCTTTAAACTGCGCTCTATACAATCTTAAGATTAAGCAGGGCAGATATTATCAGGACGGCTACGATACCGGTCTTGTGGATGCCACAGTGAATGCACTGTGGGAGCACACTCTGTTAAAGGTCTTTTCAGTTAGAGCATGTCATGCTTTAGGTGAGGTCAGTGTATCTGGCACCATGGATTTTGTTGATTACTACAACATGAATTTTGTGGTTTCAGGTGTCGGCTATAACACCAAATACAATCTTGAGCACTACGAGTCTGCCTTATATGGACTGACAGGAGAGGGAACCATTAAAGGAGATCTGGTTAATCTTAATCTTGATGCCTCCATCAATACTCCTAAAAAGATAGATGTGAAGGCCAGGATAAATACACTGTCAAATGAAGTGCCTGTTTATCTTGGAGTAAAATCCGACAACATTACCTTCCCAATGGTGGACTCAGAGGAACTGCAGAAAAAGGCTAAAACCTCGCTTGAGCATGAAACCGTAAAAGAGATTGTTTCTAATATCAAATCTGTTGAGACCGGTATCTCCTCAAGCATCAGCGAAGATGATTTAAAACGCAATCTTCTGCACTTTAGGAATGTTAATCTGACATTGGATGGAGCCATCTTCAAAGAGATGCCTCTTAAGCTTGATACCGTATTTTTTGGTTACGGCTTTAAAAAGACCAAGCTTTCGCTGGACTCAACACTTACCCTGTCAGACTTTGAGATTCATCATTTTGATCTCAGCGGCCTTTTAGGTGATCGTGTGGTGAAGGGTAATGCAGAAGGCCTTGTCTCCTTTGATGAAAAGGTTGGCTTTGACGGCAAGGTAAGCTTCAAGGCTGATGATGCAGGTGATATCTCCGAGTTTCTGCGCGGAGGTCTTGAGATGGACTCTCAGTTCAGAGTCTTTTCCGATTCAAAATCAAATGCTATTGAAGTCGGAGTCGATCATGTTAATGCGAGATTTAATCTGAACTCTAATCCATCTGAGCTGGTCATCAAAGATTTAGCCGGTGTTTCTGATACAGGATTTCATGTAGAGAAATTTGAGTTTAATCAGAAGGAAAACTCGGTAAATTTAAAAGGCAATCTAAGCGAAAGCTCTTCTTATCTGGACGGTTCATTTGAGTTGCCTGATTTATCCTTGATTATTCCGGGGGCCAAGGGTAGTTTTAAAGGACGACTGGCGGTAAGCGGGGATGCAAAATCTCCAAGAATTTCTCTTGCCGGAAAGTCTGAGCGCTTTTTCTTCAATAACATTTTCATGTCCAATTTTGTGTTTGATACCGTAATGGATTTAGCCTCAATGCACATGAATCTGTCTATGATTGCCAATACGGTTATGGTGTCAAAATACATCAAGCCTTATAAGAAATGCTCTCTGGATTTTTCAGGAGATCTTCCTCATCACCGACTTACTTTTTCCTGCGGTTCAGGTGGAGGCAGTTACATCTCAGCTGAAGGCTCATATGATCAAAACAGGAATTCCTATGCCGCCAAGATTATGAATATGCTGGTGGTATCGAATGTGGTTGAACCTATTTTCATAAAAGAGCCTATTGAGATTAATCTGAATCTTAATGATAAGAGTGGCAGGATTTCCCCGGTTACCATCACAGACGGAAACTTTAATCTAATCTCAACAGAGACTATCTTTGGTCCTGGTACTCTTAAAACAGTTGTTGATCTTGATAAGCTTAATCTGCAGGTGGTAAACAAATATCTCCCTGATGAGGTTAAACTTTCAGGAAAACTCTCCGGACATTCAGATATCAATGTAACTAACGGAATTCCTAACGTAAAAGGTAATATCAAATCTGAAAACGGCAGGGTAATGGCATACTCAAGCTTTATTCCATACAAGAATATTCATATTGATTTTGATGCATACCGACAGAAGTTTACAACCGATCTCAATGTTGAATTACGAAGAGAGCTCGGAACCCTGAATATCAGTGCAGCGGTTACTGATCCTTATTCTTCAAAGAAGTTATCCGGCAACGTACTTTTAAAAGATCTTAATCTTGATCTGTTCACTGCAACCACCAAACAGCTTAATCTTCTTGAGGGCCTAGCCAATATTAAAGGTACTCTTGGCGGTACTCTTGATGTTCCTTTATTCTTTGGTGACATAAATGTAAACGGCAGAGCCGATCCTGCTTTGAGTATCGGAGAGATCAGCAAGTTTGACGTCAGTGTAAAAGCTGACGGTTCAAAGGGTAAGGTTAACGGTGTGTTTACTCTTAATGAGTCGGATCTTAAGCTTACAGGTGACCTTGACTGGACTGAAGGCGCCCGAGGCAGACTTCATCTAGATGCTGATAATCTGCCTTTCTTCCTTTTAACCTATGGTGAGGCCGTGGCAAATATCCATACTCTGTGCGAGCTTAATGAGGTTATCAAGGTGACAGGTAAGGTTGATATTCCTCGGGCCACCATTAAATTCAAGTCTCTTGATAACAAGAGTATCTCACCATCCAAGGATGAAATCTTTGTGGACTCCAATACCAATCTGCGCGGTATGATGATTGACCGTAAAAAGGCGGCAGCAATCAATAATGACATGATCCTTGATGTACAGATCAATCTTGGCGATAACATCAGAGTTAACGCTATGGGCGTGCGCTCGCAGGTTGTAGGCGGTGTTAATATCACCAAGGCTTCTGATTCTAACAGGGTCCTCTCTAAGGGTAAGATTTCGCTTGAACACGCTACTGCGGATATGTACGGTCACAAGTTTATTATCAATCACGGACATGCCATCTTTAAAAATGATATTACCAATCCGGCACTGGATGTTGAAGTGGTGGCAGACCCAAGTGCCATTGACGATGATGTGCTGGCTGGTGTAAAGGTTACCGGATATGCTGAGAATCCTGAGATAACGCTGTTTTCCAAGCCTGCCATGAGTAAGAACGAGATCTTAAGCTACCTATTATATGGTCATGGCCTTGAGCGAAACTCCTCTGGCAATTCAGATGCCTCAAGTACCCAGCTTTTAATGTCATTGGGTCTTGGAACCACAGCGGGTATGCTGAATTCTGTTGTCGGAATCTTCGGTATGGAAGGTGTGCAGTTAGGCTCATCTGGAAGCGGAGAGGAAACACAGGTTGAAGTTCAAACCTACGTGAACAACAGATTGCGTCTTTCATATGGATATGGTATTTATAACTCGGTTAATGAGTTTAAGATCAGGTATGAACTAATAAGAAAGCTGTATGCTGAATTCGTCGCATCAATCGATCAGTCGGTAAATCTTATTTACAGCTTTGAGACAAATTAAAATAGGTATAACACTTGAAATACGTTTTTACAGAAGCAACCGAAGAAGCTCAGAATGCTGCAGATGCCATTGTTGAGCTTGAATATCAGGATTTACTGCCTGTTATTGAAAGAAAAGATTTCAAAGATACAAGTGAATTTAGACCTCGCTCCTTTGCCAGACTCCAGTTAAGAGCAAGAAATGCTGTAAAAGAGCTTATAAACAATCCTTATACCAAAATTCTTATGCTCTGCGGCAGTTCAAGAGTAAACACTATTGAGATTGCTCATGAACTAGTAGCTGAACTCTCTGGGCAGGAACCTACCATTGCCTATGCGCCAACCAGGTTTGAATTTTTTGGTAATGACAAGGTTGACGGTGTTCTGACCTCTAAAGGCTATGTCATAATGCCTTGCTCTCATCTGCTAGATCATCCAAAATGGCTGAATATGTCAGACGCATGCATTGCTCAGAACGAAGGTCTTAAGCTTATTCTGTGCGGTGATGCCACCGAGTGTGCTTCTCTGCAGATGATCTGGCCTTCACTTGATAATGTGCTTCGCTCAGATATTGTCATGGAATTTCCTATTGCCGGTGGTGTCGAGCTTATGGCATCCCTTGTGGCAAGTTATGTTAAAAAGTATAAGCTTCATAACTTTTCGCAGGAGGCAATTGAACTTCTGTGTATCTGGTCTTCAAGACAGTCAGGAGACAGAAGATGGCTCGGAATTCCTGAGATAAGACTTTGTACTCTGGTAATAGCTGCCAATCGTTATGCAAATGGAAATACTGTTGATAACCTTGCTGTATTAAAGGCAATCGCTGCAGAAGATTACCGTATCAACTATTTTGCTGAGCTTGAATTAAGAAATCACCGTGACAACCAGATCCTGCTTGCAACAGAAGGTGAAGAGGTAGGGCAGATAAACGGCCTGAGTGTCATTGAAACCGCCGGAACCTCCTATGAATATGGAGAGCCTGTCAGAATCACCGCAACTTTACGCGCCGGTGGAGAAGGGGATGTTATAGATATTGAGCGCAAGGCTGAACTTGCAGGTCAGATTCATGCCAAGGCCATGATGATTATCAATGGTTTTCTTGCTAATGAATTTGGTGCTGAACAGCCTCTGCCTGTATCTGCAAGTTTGGTCTTTGAACAGTCATACAGTGAGATTGATGGTGACTCTGCATCATTAACCGGTCTTTGTGCAGTTATCTCTGCCTTATCCGATTTACCTATTCGTCAGGATCTGGCTGTAACCGGAGCTGTTGATCAGTTCGGAGATGTTCAGCCTGTAGGCGGTGTTAATGAGAAGATTGAAGGCTTTTTCAAGATCTGTCGTCTGCATGGACTAACCGGAACTCAGGGCGTAATTATTCCTGCTTCCTGTGTTGATCAGCTTGTATTGAGAGGATCCGTTATCTCTGCAGTTAAGGAAGGTAAGTTCCATATTTATGTTGTTTCCCATGTAACCGGAGCAGCCAAGTTATTACTTAAAACTCCTTGGGGAGACAGTTCGGTTGAGAATTCTATCTGCGCCAAGATTTGTACAAGACTGGATGAAATTGGAAATGGCAAGAATCCTCGTCCATGGTGGAAGTTCTTTTAACGATTTCTCGTGAGGAAAAGGAAATATGCCTATAAAAGTGATTGCTTCATCTGAAAGATTCGAGGATTTTTTAGATAGTAATTCAATCTATGTAGATAAGACGGAGTATATCTATAATCTTATAAGAAATTATAAGCGCGTCTTCTTTTCTCGTCCTCGTCGTTTCGGTAAATCTCTAACACTAAATACTATCGGAACTCTTTTTGAACAGGGAGTTGAGCCTTACTTTAAGGGAACTTGGATTTACGATAAATGGGAGCAGGAAAAGTACCCTGTTCTCCATCTGAATTTCCTTGAGTATAGGGTAAATAGCGTTGCTGCATTCAATGAGAAAATCTCAAAGGCAATATCCGTATTTGCTGAAAAACAAGGCTTAAAGGATGCGATTACAAGTTGTGAAGCGGATAGTGCAATCATTGAGCTTTTTAATGCTCTTGATGACAAAAAGATTGTTATTCTAATAGATGAGTATGATTGTCAGCTTACCGCTAATATCAATAATCCAGAGCTCTATGAGTCATTTAGAAACTGCATACGAGAGTTTTATGCTGCGCTAAAAGGAAAGAAGCAGATTAGATTTCTTGCAGTTACAGGTGTAACTCGCCTTAAGGATGTAGCAATTTTCTCTGTAGGTTCTGATATCAAGGATTTAAGCTATCATAATGCTTATTCAAAGATGATAGGTTTTACCAGAGAAGAGATTAAGCAATTCTATATTGATTATTTAAAGCTTGGAGTTTCTTTTGAAAAGCATAAAGATACTGATGCCGTGTCGGATGAGGAAATAGAGAAGCTTCTGGACAGAATGGCGGTTAATTACGATGGCTACTGCTTTGATGAATTTTTTGAAAACAAAGTTTTCTCAACCTATTCTGTAAACAACTTTTTACAGGATATAGCCGAAAGAAGAAAGGTTGTTTTTGGTGATTACTGGTACGATGTTGGAGGAATTCCATCAATACTCAGAAATTATATGGAATCTCATGAAATCGATCTGAATAAATTTCAGTCATCAGAAATAGTTATTAACTACGACGATTTTAAGAATCCAACTTCTCTAATAGATATGAACGAAAATGTTCTTATGTATCAGTCTGGGTATCTGACCTTAAAATCTGATATCAATTCTAATCGTTCTACTTTATTGCTGGGCTTTGCAAACAAAGAAGTGTCAACTGCCTTGTGCAGGCTTCTAAGTATGAAACTGTTTTCAAAGACAATAGAAATCATTACCTACAATAATGTTAATCTTCTTGAAACAAGTTCTGTTGAAGAGTTGATATCCTTATTCAATAGCGTAACTGCAGCTGTGGTATACGATAAGAATACAGTAATACATGACGAATCATCATTAAGGGCGGTTATTCAAGCTTATCTTATGGGAAAGGGAGTCGATGTTAGATCTGAACAGCATAATTTTAAAGGTAGAAGTGATATTCTGATCAATCTTGATAACAGGAGAATTGTTCTTGAGCTGAAATATTCTGATGAAGGACAGAATGTTGAATCTCTTCTTGAGGATGCTGTAAAACAGATTAAGGAAAAAGAGTACGGTTCTGAATATCTTGAAGGAAGAGAACTAATCCAGATTGCTTGTGTTTTTGATGGTTCAAAGGACAAACGAAAAATTACGCTCTACAAGATTGTTGATTAGTTTTTGAATGAAAGTGAAAGAACAGAGGATAGTTCCTCTATTCTTTTAAGACAAAAAAATATAAAAGTAACAGTTTATTAATAGTATAAAAATGCCATAACAACTATTCAATAACCAGCAGATCTCTTGCTACCTTTAGAGATATCTCTTCCCCAGATAAAGCCTTCAGCATTTCAAGTCCGAAAGCAATAGCATAGTGAGCAGATCTTGCGGTTATAATCCTGCCATCCTCTGAAACAGAAACGCCCTGTTTACTGAAGTTTTTGCCGCATTCACATCCAGGATAGCATGAGGCTGTGGTCTTATCATCAATAAGTCCGTGAGAGTAAAGTACAACTCCAGGCGCTGCACAGATAGCACCTATAAGTTTTCCCTTTGCCTTCTGATCCTTTAGCAGGTCGATAACCTTGCCATTCTGTGCCATGTTTCTGGTTCCAGGACCTCCAGGAATTACAATCAGATCATATTCTCCCTCAAGCTCATCTATGTTGGTGTCGCATACAACGACGGTTCCGTGTGCTAAAGGCACCATTCGTGAGCTTTCATCTGTAACTGCAGCTGTGGTAATTTTTACTCCACCTCTGTGCAGTACATCCAAAGCAGCAGTAACCTCGATATCCTCTGTTCCGTTGGTGTATAAAATCAAAGCTGTTTTCATAGTGGTATCCTTACCTGTTTGTAGGAGTAATAATTTTCATACAAGTATATTGTGCAACAATACAATTAAAATTTTCTGTTTGTGCTTCAAAATTATCTGAATTTACCTTTCATTTTTACAAAGATTCTCTGAAAAATCTATATTTATCATCTACTCTTAGATAGAGTGTTTCTTTATTTTTCAAAGGTCAGCCTATGTATCTTGGCATACAGAATCTTGTTATGGAGCTTCAGGAGCTGCAGAACGGAAGTGTTTCCTATGTTGCCTGTTCAAACCGTAATATAGCAATTAACGTGGCTTTGTCATGTCTGTATCACAATTCAAGTGTATCCTATAAACGCTACTTTGTTGTCAGTGATGTTGACAGGGAAGAGTTCTTTATTCAGGGCTATGATCTTGATTATCTGCTTAGAATTGATACAGAAGTCTTTGTAAATAAAAACAGGAACAATCTTTTAAAAACTCTGGTCAATGACTTTAAATTCATGAAGATGACCAAGGAGAACTCCTTTATTATTGTTCTGTTTGATGAGATTTCGCTGCTACCATACGAAGGAAAGGAGCTCGATAAGCTTTTATCTAAATTTTCAATCTTTGCCTCCAGATTCAATACCGCCATGCTGTTTGTAAGTTTCGGTGATCATCCGGAGATGCTGGTTAAGAAGATTGCCAAGAAAAGTCATTACATCTCAGGTCTAGCGGTTTTATGTAATGATGGACCTGATCTGAAACTCGATACCAAGATGTGGAGAAACAATGAAGGAGTTTTTTCTCACGGTGAATCGCTGTTAAAGCTTGGTCCTAAGGGTTATGAGTTTAAGATTGACAGTAACAGTGTAGACAATGCCATCGACAACTCAATCTGTTACACACACGTGGATGCCCTGGAAATTGATAAGTCTCTTTTCAATTCTATTCATTTTTATAATTCAAATGATGATCTCTACGAGGATGCATCCCGCAAGGCTATTGCTGCAACCTTAATCTTCTGTCTGGCCTCAAGAGAACAGGTTGATTTTCTGGGAAAACACATTTATGAGCTAAGATCTAAACGTGGCAACTTCCTTAAGATTATCATCATTGAGAAAGTTCCAAAGGTGGATTCCTGTGTAAGAACATACTTTCTGGAGTGTGGAGCCAATTTCATTTTTGAGTCCACTTCAAACAGTGACTATATCAATGCCATGCTGCCATCGCTCAAATCAATGTCTTTCTCAAAGACTCTGAATCCTTCATTTGAGAATATAGTTGAGTCCTATCATCTGGTAGCCAAAGAGGAAAATGGCTTTTTGTATCCTGAAGTTTTTGTGAATAAGATTTATTCAATTGTAAGCATGCACATTAACGATGAGAATATTAAAGCCTGTCTTCTGATCCTCTCTCCTAAAGATGAGATTTCAATTGACGAATGTATTTTAAGATTCTCTCCAAAGCATGGTGGAGACTACTGTACAGCGATAAATAATGAGCTTTATGTATTCATTCCTCATTATGTCGAAAATATTTTCCCTGAAATCTTCGGACAGGTATTAGGCAGTACTTCAATTGAACTCTTCAAGTCCAACAGAGTTATTTCCAAGAAGAATCTGATCTTAGATGAGCTGATTGATATCAAGAACAATGACCGCATCTCTCACTCAGATAAAGAGTTTGCCGACAGAATACTAAAAGAGCACAGTCTGTATAGACTCAGTTAGGAGGAACTATGGAATCGGTTGTTATTGAAAAGGAAGTCCTGCTGATTATTGTTTTTTGTGCTGTAATGTTTGTTCCATTAGGTTTCTACATCCGCGACAATTTTTACCGCATGAAGCTTTTTTTCAGAATTGCTCCTAATCTTCGTTCAAATCTGAAATCAAAAGGGACTTTCAGAGACTATCTGAACAGTGGAAAAAATTAAATAAGTGCTGAATGGCTTATATATCAAATTCTGCCAATGTTTAGGCCCTTTTGTTTATAAATTCTGAAATTATTTTTCTTTTTAAGTGTTGACAGTATAGAGTTCTGCCTCTATAATGACACACGTTTTCACGACAGGGTGAAAACAAAATTTGAGATGTTCCTCCTTAGTTCAGTCGGTAGAACGGCGGACTGTTAATCCGTATGTCGCAGGTTCGAGTCCCGCAGGAGGAGCCAATCAAAAAAGAAAGCTAGGTATTCCTCCTTAGTTCAGTCGGTAGAACGGCGGACTGTTAATCCGTATGTCGCAGGTTCGAGTCCCGCAGGAGGAGCCACGCACAGAGCAACCTTTGGTTGCTTTTTTTGTTTCTGTATCATATAAAAATTACTCTCCTAATCCGATCCTTTTGTAACCTATCGATTTTGAAAAGCAACGAAAGCTTGATAACTCATTCTAGGAAAAAGATAAATATCCTCTGATATTTTTTTAATGGCTCTGAATGATCATTTGAATATTCTGTTTATTTTTTATGTCTTCGTCTCCATTTTGTGCTGATTCTTTGGTGATATTCATTTTATTTAATTATTTTTAGATGTAGTTAAAAGTTTTTAAATGTGTAGTGAAATATAATGCAAAAACTTTAATTGGAGAGTTAAAAAGATGAATGATTTTGAACAGGTGATTAGTAATTTAGCTAAAGAGTCTGGATTACCTTTGGCAATTGACAATAAAAATTCAGTGACTCTGGAGTATGACGATATATTTATTACTCTGCAGTGGCGTGCTGATTTTAATGATATCTTTATTTTTGCGCCTATAACTGATCCTGAGAAGATTTCATATCTTTCTGAGCCTGTTCTTCGATCAGCTTTAAAACTTTCTTTTGGCGGATTTGGAACCTCAGGAAATTTCCTGGGAATTGTTGATGAGTCTCTAGTTTTATCCACAGCAATTGGTTTGAAAGATTTAAATGCAGAACAGTTGGCTGAATATATTTTTTCTTTTGCTAATGCAGCGGAAAGTGTAAGAGTCCGCATTGTTAACGAGCTTCAGGATGTTCCTGAGACTGAAGAAAATACATCATCAGTATCTCCTTTAGGTCTTTCTGTATAGTTTGTTTCCGATCCACTATGGTTATTTAGAATTTTTTTTGGAGCATTTCTATGACCGTTTCATTAGAGAATATCGCATCTTTAAAAGATAACAGCCTCTATTATCTGTCAGATAAAGGTGAAGTGAAGAAAGCCGGACTCTGGACTAAATTCAAGTATGTCGCAAATCTGGGGCATTCCAGAGAAAGAGTTAACAACCTTTTAAATGAAGTGAAAAATATTCTGTTGCAGCAGTCTGAGGGTAAAGGTGCAGGTAAGATTGAAGCAAGGTTAAGAGAAACGGATATCAGCTTTGGAATAAAAGGTTCTTCAATAAAACAGCTTGTGAACAATTTTAGAGTTGCTCAGAAGGATCAAATCCTACGAGTTGCTGCTAAAAATACAGCCAATGAAATGGTGTCAAAGATAATTAATGTTGCTGGTAAAGGACGTATTGTAGAATCTGATGAATTAAAGGATCTCTATATGCATGTGGCCAGTCAGTTTACCTCGAA
>NZ_CACVSS010000042.1:0-18079 GCF_902756765.1 uncultured Succinivibrio sp.
ACTGCATTCTCATCATGATTGGCTGAGTTTCAGGATCACCAAAACGACAGTTGAATTCAACCACGCGAGGGTTACCGGCCTTATCAATCATAAGACCTGCGTAAAGGAAACCGCGGTAAGGAATTCCATCCTCTGCCATGCCCTTAAGGGTAGGGTAGATAATCTTATCCATTACACGCTTGTAAACTTCATCAGTTACAACTGGAGCAGGGGAGTAAGCACCCATGCCGCCGGTGTTAGGACCGGTGTCACCGTCGCCAACACGCTTGTGGTCCTGGGAGGTTGCCATTGGTAGAGCATTGATGGTGTCAGACATCACAATAAATGATGCTTCTTCACCTTCCATGAACTCTTCAATCACAACACTTGCTGAAGCATCACCAAACTGATGCTCATCCAGCATTGAGTGGACAGCTTCAACTGCCTCTTCCTCTGTCATTGCAACGACCACACCTTTACCTGCAGCAAGACCGTCTGCCTTGATAACAATAGGTGCGCCCATCTTTCTGATGTATTCTTCAGCTTCATCAGCCTTTGTAAATACTTCATAGGCTGCGGTTGGGATATTGTGACGCTTTAAGAAATGCTTGGTGAATGACTTTGAACCTTCAAGCTGAGCCCCAGCCTTTGAAGGTCCGAAAATCTTCAGACCGTTCTTTTCAAATTCATCAACAACACCTTCAACTAAAGGTGCCTCCGGACCAACAATGGTAAGACCGATATTTTCCTTTTTGGCAAATTCAACCAGTCCTTTTATATCGTTAACAGCAATGTTAACGTTCTCCATTTTGTCCTCGGCTGCAGTACCAGGGTTACCTGGTGCTACATATACCTTCTCGGCTAGAGGAGACTTTGCTGCTCTCCATGCAAGAGCGTGCTCTCTTCCACCGTTACCGATAATTAAAACTTTCATGTGCGCTCCGTATTAGTGTCTGAAGTGACTTTCATGTGCGCTCCGTATTAGTGTCTGAAGTGACGCATTCCAGTGAATACCATTGCAATTCCGTGCTCGTCAGCTGCATCGATTACTTCCTGATCACGAATCGAACCGCCTGGCTGAATAATACACTTGATGCCTGATGCTGCTGCAGCGTCTACACCATCGCGGAATGGGAAGAATGCATCTGAAGCAAGTGCTGCACCCTCTAGTGAGAGCTTTGCATCCTCTGCACGCAGACATGCGATTCTGGCTGAGAATACACGACTGGTCTGTCCGCAGCCGATACCCAGTGTCTTTTTGTGATTTGTGTAAACAATAGCATTTGACTTGGTGAACTTACATACCTTCCAGGCAAACAGCAGTTCATCCATTTCCTCATCAGTAGGAGCTCTCTTGGTTACAACCTTCAGATTCTCTTTATTGACAACCTCAAGATCAGCCTCCTGAACCAGCAGACCACCGTTCACTCTCTTGAAGTCGTAGCGTGGTTTTGCCTGTCCAAGCTCGCCGGTTTCTAGAAGACGGATATTCTTCTTGCGGGCAACTTCTGCCTTGGCTTCTTCAGTAACTGAAGGAGCTACGATAACCTCACAGAACTGTCTGTCAACAATTGCCTTGGCAGTTGCACCGTCCAGCTCTTTGTTGAAAGCGATAATTCCGCCGAAAGCTGATTCGCTGTCACAGTTGAAGGCATCCTCGTAGGCTTCGGTTAAATTTTTACCTAAAGCTACGCCGCATGGATTTGCATGTTTTACAATTACGCAGCATGGCTCTTCAAACTGGCGTACACACTCGATTGCTGCATCGGTATCGGCGATGTTGTTGTATGAAAGTTCTTTACCCTGAATCTGTTTTGCTGTTGATATGCCTGCATCATGAGCATCAATGTCAGCATAGAACGCTGCTTTCTGATGTGGGTTTTCACCATAGCGCATGCTCTGCAGCTTGGTGTAGTTCAGATTTAGAGTTCTAGGAAGAGTTGACTGGGTACCGTCTGTAATACCGTAATCAGGAACCTTTGTTCCGAAGTAATTGGCAATTGCACTGTCGTATGCAGCTGTATGCTCGTAAGCTGCAATTGCAAGATCAAAACGGGTTGCCCAGGTTAGAGAGCCGTTGTTCTGATCCATCTCTGATAAAACACGTGCGTAATCAGAAGCTCTTACTACAATTGCAACATCTCTGTTGTTCTTTGCAGCTGCTCGAACCATGGTTGGGCCGCCGATGTCGATATTTTCAATAGCTTTTTCAAGAGGGCAGTTAGGGTCAGAAACAGTTTTTACGAAAGGATAGAGATTTACAACAACTAGATCGATAGGCTTGATATCATGTTCGTTCATTACGTCTTCATCAATTCCTCTGCGACCCAGGATCCCTCCGTGAATCTTTGGATGAAGCGTTTTGACTCTTCCATCCATCATTTCAGGGAATTTGGTGTAATCAGATACCTCTATAACCTTAATTCCTTTTTCTGTCAGCAGCTTTGCGGTTCCGCCTGTGGACAGAATTTCAACATTGCGTTTTTCAAGTTCCTTTGCAAACTCAACAATGCCTTCCTTATCGGAAACACTTATTAAGGCTCTTTTGATTGGACGTAAGAGGGGTTCCATAATTAAGATATGCTCCTATAGATTATGTGAGTGACTTTAATGGAGGGTGGTTACCCTAAAAAGCGCGTATATTGTAGCAAGATATGTGATGAAAATCGCTTAATTTAATGTCATTGCCATATCTTTGTGCAAAAATATTTAATACAATGTTTTTTCAATGTTTTTTTGAGAGAAAGACGGAACTATATAATAGGAAACCTGTTCTTTTGGTTTAATTAAGTTGACTGGGACTTTGGAAATCTTTTGTCTCAGTTGTAACAATTATTTTCTTGCCTAATATTTTTTATAAATTCTTTTTTTTTAATTTTTTTTGCTACCATTTTGTGCATTGAAAATACCGCTATATAAGGCATAAGAGTGCATTTTGTCTACAATTTTTTTTATATTTTTTTTTGAAAAATAATATGAAATCAAAATCTTTATAAATCAAATGGTTATTTTTAGAAAGAAATCTATGATACGGAAATATAAGCCTTTTCAAGTGGTTTGTGAAAAAAAATCTATCTTAATTCTATTCAAAATAGCGTATACTTAGTCCCGCTTTAAGAGGGAATGCCTAGAATTCCGCGTATTAAAGAGATTTGACGGATAATTTTTTATCTAAGAATAGATTTGTCTACAATAATTACTCCAGATAATGGAGCAAATAATTTAAGGAAAATAATAAATATGAACAAGTCTGAGCTTATTGAGCAGATTGCAAAGCGTTCTGGTTTAACTTTAGTTAGTTCACGTAATGCTTTAGATGCATTACTAAGCACTGTTAGCGAAGCTTTAGCTTCAGGCGACCGTGTTCAGTTAGTTGGCTTTGGTACTTTCAAGGTTACCGAGCGTAAGGAGCGTGAAGGTCGTAATCCACAGACTGGTGCAGTTATTAACATTCCTGCAACTAAGACTCCTTCATTCAGCGCAGGCGCAGAGTTAAAGAAGTCAGTAAACAAATAATCTGATCTCGATATCAAAATTATTTCAAGAAGCCCTCAAAAAGAAATAAGAGGGCTTTTTAATATCCCCTCTAATGAGCGTTCACTCAAAAATAATCCAACAAACTTTGCAATTTTGCGTTAATTTTCATTTTTTTGTGGCATTTGATTTTGCCCTGTCTATATAATACTTAGAATAAAACTTAAAACATAACTATATAGATAAACAAAGGAAAGTATCATGGCATTGCATCAGAAAGCAGGAAAAAAAGCAACCTTTGAGGATTTGGACAATATTCCTCGTTTAATGGCAGCATACTACTTGAATGCCCCTGATCTAGACGATCCAGAGCAGCTTGTAAGCTTCGGAACTTCAGGTCACAGAGGAACATCTCTGAATGGTTCATTCACAGAGTCTCACATTATCGCTATTTCTCAGGCTATTGCTGAGTACCGTCAGAAAGAGGGCATCACCGGTCCATTATTCATCGGTATGGATACCCATGCTCTATCTGAGGCAGCTCTTGCAACCGCAGTTGAGGTTCTCGGTGCTAACGGTGTTGAAGTTAGAGTTGAGACCAATCACGGTTATACTCCAACTCCATCAGTTTCTTTCGCAATTCTAAACTACAACAAGGGCCGTACCTCAGGTTTAGCTGACGGTATCGTTATTACTCCTTCACACAATCCTCCATCAAACGGTGGTTTCAAATATAACCCAACAGATGGTGGTCCTGCTGGTACAGAGATTACCTCTGTAATTCAAAACAGAGCAAACGAGATTCTAAAGAACAAGCTTCAGGGCGTTAAGAGAGTTCCTTATACTCAGGCAATCAAACTTCCTAACGTAAAGGAATATGACATGCTGTCTCAGTATGTTGAAGCTTTGGGGGAGATTATTGATATGGATGCAATCTCCCACTCTGGAATCAGAATGGGCGTTGATCCACTTGGTGGTTCTGGTCTTTATTACTGGGATCGCATTGCAGACAGATATAATCTGAATCTTAAGGTTGTAAATTATGCAGTTGATCCAACCTTCTCATTCATGAGCATAGACAGAGACGGCAAGATTCGTATGGACTGCTCAAGCCCATATGCAATGGCAGGTCTGATCAAGATGAAGGATGACTTTGATATTTCATGGGGTAACGATCCTGACTATGATCGTCATGGTATCGTCTGCCATTCAGGTCTGATGAATCCAAATCATTATCTTTCAGCTGCAATCAACTACATCTACACCCACAGAAACATGTGGCCTAAAGATGCAATGATTGGTAAGACCGTAGTATCTTCAAATCTGATGAACAGAGTTGCTGCAGGTCTTGGCAGAAAAGCTTACGAAGTTCCAGTTGGCTTCAAGTGGTTTGTACCTGGTCTGTTTGATAAGTCTCTGGCTTTTGGCTGTGAGGAATCTGCAGGTGCTTCCTTCCTGCGTAAGGATGGCAGCGTATGGACTACCGATAAGGACGGTATTATTGCTTCACTGTTATCTGCTGAGATGCTGGCTGTAACTGAAAAGGATCCTGCTCAGCATTATGAAGAGCTGGTTGCCAAGTATGGCAGACCTTACTATGACCGTGTTGATGCTCCAGCAAATACCGCTCAGAAGGCTGCTCTAAAGAAACTATCTCCATCAGATGTAGAAGCCTCAGAGCTTGCTGGTGAGAAGATTATTGATAAACTGACCTGTGCTCCTGGCAACGGTGCTGCAATCGGCGGTCTGAAGGTCGTAACAGAAAACGGCTGGTTCGCTGCAAGACCATCAGGCACTGAAAACGTTTATAAGATCTATATGGAAAGCTTCAAGGGTGAGGATCACCTAAAGAGAATCGGTAGTGAGGCTGAGCAGATTGTAAGCGCAGCGTTAAAGAAGGCTGGTGTTTAATCTGAATAAGATTTAAATAAAGATTCTCAAAGGCGTCATAGATGATTAGTTTATGGCGCCTTTTTGTTGGTGCGTAATTTGACTTTAAATATACACAGAATTAATGCCTAATCTGTAAAACTTGTGATCTGTGATACAAGATTTTGACTATTTTTCCAAGAATGTGAAACAATAAGATAAAATTCTAAAAATTCATAATAAATAATCAAAGGGATATAAAAAAATGAAGAAGAAGATTTTCCTTGCAATAGGAGCATTTGTTGCGTCTAATCTTTCAGGTTGTGCTGTTGTTGGTTCAATGGTTACAACAAACGACGAATATGTTCAGATTGCGGCCAACAACATTGGTGTAAATGCTGATACCTTAACCTTAAAACAGGAAACATTACACCCAAGTCTTGATTACGTAACCTTCGAATTAAAATCCAAAGACGGTAAACGCTATAAGTGTCAGGTGAATACCGGTGTAAGAGGCTCATCTGATGAGGCTTTATGTCAGGTTAGAACCTCTGAAGGTAAGTGGGAATACGTAGGCAAGTCAATAGAGCTTTCAAAGCAGAAAGAGAAAGCAGACGGCGCAGAAAAATCTGGTGAATCAGAGAAGTCATTTATCACTGTTGGTGATCCAAGATACTCTTTAGAAAAAGAGCATACCCGTGATGCTGAAATGCACAATCCTGCCAATAAGGCCAAGCTAAATACAAGAACATCAGAAAACACTTCAACCTCTGATCCAACTTATGTTGGAGGTACAGAGAATACTGCGGTTCCAACCTTAAGTTCAGAGAAATCTGTAAACAATGTTCCAACTCAGACCAAGAATGGATTATTCAAAGTAAGAGATGAACAGGGCCATTCATATGAGTGTCACTTTGCAAATGTAGGTGAGGTTAAATCAGAAACTCTTTCTGTTTGTACCAAGCTTTACTAGTATATTTTAACTTTCTTTTTGTCTAAAAAAAATTCGGGGTTTAAAACCCCGAAATTTTATGAATTCTAATTTGTACTCTATTTTCCAAGATACTCTGAGACCAGTCTTTCCAGGGTTCCGTCATCATGCCACTTTCTGATGAGAGCATCTATGAATGAGGATAAATCTGAGCCCTGTCTTGTTACTATTCCATATCGCTGAGGAGAAAACTCTTCGTTCAGAAGTTTTAATTTATCATCTGTAAAGGAGCTAAGAATAACTTTGTCGCAGCAGAATGCCTGAACATAATTTCTTTCCATTGCATCTAAAACTGCTTGATTGCTCTCGTAGCTTTCAAATCCAATCTTATCGGTCCACAGTTCAGGCTTGAATGACCATTCATCAAACTGAGCGTCATCTATTAAGCCTTTTGATATCATGTATTTTACAAGCTCTTTTGCTGAGTTTGAGTTCTTGATAATTCCAATTTTTTTTCCGATTAAATCTGCAACAGAATCTAATTTTGAATTTCTATTTACGAGAAGGGTAACATTAGACTCATAATAAGGGGCGGAAATATCGTATCTTAGTTTTCTATCGTCAGAAATTGTATATGTTCCGATCATGCAGTCAGCGTAACCTGAATCAAGAATACTTTCTCTATTGGATGAAGTGATGGTAATAAAAGTAACCTCAACATCCTCGCCAATCTCTTTTGCAATCATATTGGCAATAGTGGGTTCAAGTCCTTTATATTCTCCAGATCTTTCATCCTGCATAGAAAGAAATCTTATATCATTTTTTACTGCAACCTTAAACTCTTCGTAATCTTTTATGGTTTGCAGATGACTTTCTTCAGCAACGGAATGCAAACATAAAGTCAAACCTAGTAAACATGAAAATACAAGTGATACTTTTTTTATAGACATTTTGGTTCCAGAAAAAAAACAAATACCTACCTTTAAGTCTATGCCTCTATCAGACATATGGTAAATATATTTTCTGTGGTTTGTGATTTATTGCAAATGTTGGACTTAAGATTGTTTGTATGATATATCTGTTTGATTAATGAGACGAAAGTCTATGACTTTGGGTAGTCTAATGAGGAGCGAGGAATATGGATAATCGAATAAAAACGGCCTTGACCGTTTTAATCCTGTCATGTGTTATAACCGCGTGTACTTCTGGGGAATTCACTAGTTCAACTATGAAGAACCTAAGAGCCGGTTCTATTGTCCTTTCCGAGAGTATAGAAAAAAACAGGCTTAACGAACTTTTTTCCTATTCTCAGGTCCCAGATGATGTCTGGGCGGAAATGCAGGGCAAGACATATAAGGAAAATCCTTATATAAAGCGTGAAGACTTAAGATATGTTAAGTTTTTGCACCATGATTTTGATGGAAACATCCGAGTTGGTGAGATGATCTGCAATAAGGCAATTGCAAAAGATCTTAGTGAAATATTTTATGAGCTTTACTTAAACAACTACCAGATTGAGCGGGCTGTTCTTCCTGACTACTACGATGCTGATGATGAAAAACAGATGCAGGCAAATAATACTTCAAGCTTCTGCTACAGAGCTGTTTCTGGGACAACAGTTCTTTCCAATCATGCTAAGGGAATGGCTGTTGATTTGAATACTCTCTACAATCCATACTGCAAAGTTAGAAATGATGGCACTCTCTTTGTTCAACCTAAAACTGCTGCTCAGTACTGTGATCGTACCGCTGTATTCGGACATAAAATCGATAAGAATGATCTTGCCTATAAACTCTTCACCAAACATGGTTTTAGCTGGGGAGGTGACTGGAAATCCGTTAAAGACTATCAGCATTTTGAAAAAGAAAAGCGAGACATAAATGAAGAATAATTAGGAAATAAGAAGGGAGGCGATTTGCCTCCCTTTAATGTGAAAATAAAAACGCTAATTAAATAATTAGTGAGTCAGTTCCTGACTCTTATTTCTTCTAGCTTTATGAGAATGTCTTCTTCTAGCCTCAACCTTTGCGAGTCTTCCTGTTAAGGATTCTGATGGTCCATAGATTGGCTCCTGCCCCACAAGATATCTGTTCTCATAGTCATTCACAGCTTTGATTATAAGCTTGTACAGTCCAATAACGGCAATGATGTTTGGAATCACCATCAGCCCATTGAACATGTCAGCAAGCTCCCATACAAGCTCAACTTTCAGCATTGAACCTGTCATCAGGAAACATAGCACGATAACAGAGAAGATATTGATTACTTTATAGCCGAAAAGGTATTTTACGTTCTGTGCGGCAAAGAAATACCAGCCTACGATAGTGGTAAAGGCAGCAAAGAACAGACACACTGCAACGAAGCCTGAACCTGCTTCGCCCATGCCTTTAACGAATGCAGCCTGAGTCAGCATAATACCAGTGGTCTTACCATCCAGAGAACCGGTTACCATAATAACCAGAGCAGTTGCGGTAAGAACAACGAATGTATCAATGAAAAGACCGACAATAGCTGCAAGACCCTGTTCTACAGGATGCTTAACTCTGGCCACAGCATGAGCATGTGGAGTTGAACCCATACCTGCCTCATTAGAGAAGAGTCCTCTTGCAACACCATATCTGATTGCTTCCTTAACGGTTGCTCCGATTACACCACCTGTTGCTGCTGAAGGAGAGAAGGCTCCAACAAAAATTGCTTTGAAGGTTGGAAGAATCTCTGCATAGTTTGTCAGCATGATGTAAATAGCACCAAGAACATATACAGAAGCCATCAGAGGAACTAATTTCTCAGTAAATCCTGCGATACGGCTGATTCCACCGATGAAGATGAAACCTGCAAGCATAATGATAAACAGACCTGTAATCTCGGTAGGAATACCGAAAGCAGAATCAAAGGCAGTAGAAATTGAGTTTGCCTGTACCATTACACCAATAAAGCCTAATGCAATGATGGTTAGAATCGAGAATAGGGCAGCCATTGGCTTGTTACCTAATCCGTGCTTGATGTAGTAAGCAGGACCACCGGTAATTCTTCCCTCTGAATCCTTGGTTCTATACAGCTGACCTAGAATTGCCTCTGAGAAAATGGTTGCCATTCCGAAGAATGCTGCAAGCCACATCCAGAACACAGCACCAGGTCCACCCATAGCCATTGCAGTGGCAACACCAGCAAGATTACCTGTACCCACCTGAGCAGCGATTGCTGTTGCCAGTGACTGGAAAGAGGTCATTCCGTGGTTACCTGCTTTTTCACCGTTAAATGACAGGCCGCCGAATACGTGTTTAAAGGCGCGTCCAAATTGACGGATTTGCACTAAGCGAAGCTGAAAGGTAAAGAAGATACCTGCGCCAACCAGCACTGGAATAAGACACCAAGGACCCCATAGGATAGAGTTGATGTCGACAATTATTTGAGTTAAATAATCCATGTTGATATTAGTCATTAGTTGAAATTAAAAGACACAACCGTGTCATCACCAAGGCCGTATTGTAGCAAAAAACAGTCAATTATTAACGATTTTGGCGATTAGATCACATTCTTGCACCATATCTGTATCTTTTTGGTGAGAAAAATTTTATGTGGCAGATGCTTTTTTTCTCTAGTTTCACCTGGTTATTAAGTTTTAGAAAAAAACGTTATCTCAGATCTCAAAGAAATTTTGTGAGAATAGTTTAAACAATTAAACAACCAGCTTAATTATTCAAATAAAAGTGATATAAAAAAGTAGTCTTTAGTGATGATGTGTATGTGTTATGAATTCTACAAAGAATAAATATCAGAATATAGGCTTTATCCTGTTTTTTTTACTGTTAAACTGCGTTGGAATTATTCTCTCTCATAAGCTGGATCTGCCTCTATGGCTTGATTCTGTCGGAACCATGCTTGGGGTGTATTACTATGGGGTATATGCAGGTGTTCTGTGTGTCCTGGTTAATATTGCTTCTCTATGTTATCTTGATTCCTTTAATGTTGTATCGCCTCTAATCTCAGCATTTTTAATCTATGGAACTTCATTTTTTAAGAATAAGCACCGCTTTGATGTTAACTCCATAATGCTGTTTTCTGCATTTGTTATTTTTTTCTCATTCCTGATCTCTCTATGCATTAACTTCATTGATAATCAGCAGTTGAAAGACAATCTTTGGGCAGATTCTATTATTGCCTTTTGCAGAGATAACAGTATTCGTCTTATTGGTTTACCATTGGCAGCCTTTTATCTTGAATTTTTAGATAAGCTTGTAAGTGTATTTCTTTTCTTTATTTCCGTCCGTTTTATCTTCAGCAGGACTACATGGTTTAAGAATTTCAATAAAGTCGAGGTTATGGGGAGAAGTGGAAGCTCTCTGAAGATAGCTTTAATATTGTTTGCCGGATTTATTGGATTACTTAATTATCCTTCTGATGTGGAGGCATCTGTATTTAAGGTTTTCGCAAGAGAACGCCATCCTCAGACGGATTTTCTGTCATTTTCTGTACAGCAGACGGTTTTTAATCAGAAAAACGGTCTTTTATCCGGTAATGTTACTTCTATAGCTACAACATCTGATGGTTATATCTGGATAGGCACATATGCGGGGCTATTAAAATACGACGGCAATTACTTTCACAGAGATCATGGCTTTGAAATAATTCGCAATATCAAGTGTTTGTACGCTGATGGTGACAGATTATGGGTTGGAACCACTGATCAGGGGGTTTTTTTAGTTGAAGGTGGCAGAGTAGTAAATCAGTTAAGTGAAAAAGATGGTCTCCTATCTGATTATGTTACAGGTATTGCTGTTGACAATAACAACCTCATATACATAACAACACCAAGCGGTATCAATATTCTTAATGCAGAAAGTGGATCATACAAGATTAGTCAGGCATGTAAGGATGGTAATTTTACATCTTTAAGTTATGGTTCAGGGTATATCTTTGCCATAGATTTAAACGGAATTGTCCACTGTTTTAAAAATGGCGAAGAGGCATTAAAGATAAAACCTTCTGAGCATACTTATTTTACCTATGCTCTTTACGCTGAAGATGGTTATCTGTATCTTTCCGATACCTCAAATACTGTAAGCCTCTATGCTTATGACGGGAAGGAATTTTCAAAAACAGCATCTTTTTCCAATGGGAAGATGAAGGGCATTAAGTCTATGTTCTTCAGTTCATTAGGAGAGAATATTAAAACTGTTTTTATCAGTTCTGATTCTGGTATTTTTTTCATTGAAGAATCAGAAATCAACAGAATTGAAACAGAAAACTTCAATGGATCTATAGAGCAGGGAATTAGAGATTTTCAGGGAAATCTTTGGTTTGCGTCAAGCCGTCTTGGTCTTATCAGATTTTATATTTCTCCTGTTGTAATGGTTCCTGCCTTGAAAAATCAGGTGGTCAACTGTATTACCAAATGGAAAGATAATTATATTGTGGGCACTGATGAAGGACTAAAAGCCTTTGTCTCTGATTTTTCAGAGCCTGTGGATTTTGAACTGTCAGATTATTTGGATGGAGTGCGTGTTCGTGATGTCTATGTGGACAGTTCAGGTTATCTGTGGGTTTGTACCCATGGTAGAGGTGTGTTCAGAATAAAGGATGAGATTGAGCATTTCACTGAAGAGAATGGTCTGGCAAGCAATAAGACAAGATCTGTACTTGAAGTGTCTGATTCAAGAGTCATGATCTCAGGCGCTTCTGGTATTTCTTTTTTTGATAATAAACAGGGGTTCCTTGATACAGGGGATATTCTAAAAAAGAAATTAACAGTTCTATGTTCAGCAAAAGGTCCTAATGATGATATTTATCTTGGTACCACTGGCAACGGTATATATGTTCTTAAGGATTACAGGCTTCACCGGATTATAAACAAAAAGGATGGGCTTAATTCTGATACCATTCTTAAGCTTTATCCACTGAAGAATAAAAAGGGAGTAATTGCCGTAACAGGAAATGGTCTGTGCTATATCGATGATGAGTACCAAGTCAAAGAGCTCAAGAATTTCCCTTATTTTAACAATTATGACATTGTAGATCTTGGTAATGATAAGGTTGCGGTAACCGGAAGTAACGGATTGTTTATCGCTGCTTTACAGGATCTTATCAATGACAGTAATAATTATGATACAGAGCATCTGGATGGAAGCTATGGCTTTACTGAGCCTTTGACTTCAAATTCTAGAAACTTTAGGGATGGAAAATCTCTTTTCCTGTGCTCAAATTCTGGAGTTTTCATTCTTGATACACAGAATTATCATCATAAAGCCAAAGACTTCAAACTTAACATTGAAAGCATCAAGGTAGACGGTGTTGAACAGGACCTAAGGGGCACTGACAAAATCGAAATCCCAAGAGCCTCAAAGAAGTTATCAATATCTCCTAATATCTTGAATTTTACTCCTGAGAATCCATATGTAGGTGTATGCCTTGAGGGGGTAGATGAAAGTTATACCTTTAAGAGACAAAAAGATCTTTCCGAGATTAACTACACTAATCTTGCCCCAGGCAACTATGTTTTTAACATGGCCCTGTTTGACTCCAAACGTGAATTAACGTCAGATATTCTAAGGTTTCCTTTTTCAAAGGCTTATGCCTTCTATGACAGTAAACTGTTTATTATTTATTTTGTTCTGGTTTCCTGTCTGATAATTGCTTATTTCACTTTCTTTATTGTGAAACTGTGGATGCAGAAGATCATTGATGAAAAACAGCATCTTCTAGAACTGGCAGAGCAGCAGATTAAAATGGGTGATGAAACCATTATGACCATTGCGCAGGCCTTAGATGCCAGAGATCCAAGAACCAAGAGTCACTCTGTAAGAGTTGCTGATTATTCAGTGATGATTGCCAGAAAACTTGGCTTTAACGAAAAGCAGTGCAGTAACTTGAGGAAAATTGCGCTGCTGCATGATATTGGAAAAATTGGTATTCCAGATCGTATCCTGAATAAGCCATCACGCCTTACTGATGAAGAGTATTCCATAATGAAGTCTCATGTAACTATCGGTGCTGATATTCTTAAGAACTTCAAATCCATTGATAATCTTGCAGACGGAATCAAATACCATCATGAAAGATATGATGGTAAAGGTTATGCTTTAGGTCTAAAGGGAGAAGAAATACCTATTATTGGCAGAATTATATCTGTTGCAGATGCTTTTGATGCTATGTCCGCGAACAGAGTATACAGAAACGGTCTTGATTTAGACCGCATAATCTATGAGCTAAAGAGGGGAATTGGAACTCAGTTTGATCCTAAATGTGCTGAAATCATGCTTGAGCTTATCAGCTCTGGAGCTCTTAATGATTATATATCCGAGGATAAATTTTAAGTCTTTAGCTTAACATGGGGGGTCTACTCCCAAAACAAATCAAGATATTTTGACTAAGCCTGGTGAGAAATGAAAACAGAGTTCTCTTCTAACGAGCGAGACCTTTTTTTTCAGTCCTGCTGAAAGCATCAAGTGGTTAGAGATGGTGCTCGTTATATTGACTTGTCTTTTGCCTCTTCTGCTTTCTCGTCCTGCATCTTTGAGTGGAATTTTTTCTTGAAATAGATGACAGCGATAATAACCGCCAGCAGTCCCAGTGCCAGGAATATTGCTTTCTGTACATCATGAACGTATTCCATCAGAATATCCAGATTATCTGCAAAGAAATAACCAAGATAAATCCATACAGGGACAGAGATCAGAGCTGCAAGACCATCCATCACTATGAAAGTTATGTATGAAATACGATGACTCATACCTGCAACTAGGTAGATAGGGGAACGTAATCCAGGTAGAAATCTTGCTACGAAAAGTAATCCAAGACCGTGTTTTTTGAACTTGCGCTGAATCTGAGAGAACCTCTGTGGACTTACTATTTTTCGGAAGAATTTAAGTCTCTGTACACGGTAACCGAAGATTCGACCTGCAAGAAACATGGTGCTGTCACCTGCAAGCACGCCTGTAAGTCCAATCGCACACATTATATGAGGATTTGCCAGAGCTAGACCGGAAATAACTCCACCGGAAACCAGTGTGATGTCCTCTGGAACTGGTACACCCAGACCGCAGAGAATTAAACATGCAAAAACTGCAATATATCCGTATTCTCCAAAAAATGCGACAAGTGTATCAAGCAACTTAGTTTTCCTCTGTTTATAATGTTTCTTTTGTTATCTGAGCCGTATATATTAGCAGAATATTGTGCAAATGTCGTAACTTTTACACCAGTGCATTCTCAAAACCCAGCTGTCTCCATGCTTCATAGGCAACTACGGCTACTGAGTTTGACAGGTTTAGACATCTGCTGTTTGGGGCCATCGGAATTTTAATTCTGTGTTCCTGTGGCACAACATTGTATACCTCATCAGCAAGGCCTTCCTTTTCACGACCGAAGATAACATAGTCCCCGTCTTCAAATTTAAAATCTACATGAGATAAGTGTGCCTTGGATGTTGATGCTATAAGTCGTTTTGGTTTCTGGGTTTCCATGAAGGTCTGGAAGTTTACATGGACTGTAAGATTGCATAGCTCATGATAATCCAGTCCTGCTCTCATCAGTCGCTCATTATCCAAGTAGAATCCAAGCGGACCTATAAAGTGAAGTTTTGCTCCGCAGTTTACGGCTAAACGTATGATGTTGCCGGCATTGCCTGGCATTTCTGGCTGGTATAGGACAATATTGATCATAAATTTCGTATTTCTTTGTTTAAATTTTTTTGAGGTAATTATACTCAACCAGATTTTTTAATCCATGTTTTTAGAAAAAACGAAAAAAATGCGGATTGTGAGTGAATGCTCTCGCATTCTAATTTTTCTCAAATTGAACGAGTTTACGATAAGTGCTAACATTGTGAAGTTCAAGCATAATACTCAAAAAAACAATAATTTTTAAGATAGACAAATAATCAGTTGCGGAGGCTAAAATGCAGTTTCGCCCATTTAACGGGACGAGTTTTTCTAAACCAGTAGGTATGGTACGTAAGGTTTTATTCGCAATTGCCTGTCTGATAAGCTTTATCTGCATCTGTTCCCTGATTTCATTCAGAAATACGTCCGTGAATGCAATGAATGGAGAACTTTTGACAGATCAGAGTTCATCTCCATTTATTTCTAACTCTCAGGATACTTTCTTCGGAGTTATCTTTGATTATTTTGGAAATGTGACCTACCTGTTTCCTCTGGTTATCATCTATCTTGGTTATAAGCTTTTTATGAAAAAAGTCTCCATAAAGGATGTGGATTTTTTCGTTATCGGAACACTGATTCTAGGATTTAACCTTCTGGTTATCGGCTGCTGTGCTCTTTTCTCTTCTATATCATCCGATGCTCAGATCGGAGCTGGTGGCATTCTAGGTGATTTCTTTACTATTTATCTGCACAGACTTCTACCTTCTCAGATCGCAACCTTTATTCCAATTCTTCTGACTATGATTGGTCTTTTCCTGTTCACTACAAAGTCACCTCTATGGTACTGTGACAAGATTGGTGAGTATGCAGGAGCTCTTTATGACCGAATAACTAATAGGCCTCGTGCAGAGGATGAGAATAAGGAAGAAGAGGATCATAGAACTTCCGGAACCAAATCTGTATTTGATACCGTTAATACACAGAAGGCAACAAACAGTGTAAGTTCTGAAAAGACTCCTGCAAAGCCTCATGTTACTCTAAGCGGTCCTTTTGGAGAGCTATCAAAGATAGAGCCGAACTTTAATACTCAGAATCGCGAACCTACGGTTGCACCAAGATTTGTTCCAAATGATCTTCCTAAATTTGGTCAGTCCAGTCTGAATACAGGCTTTGGTTCATCATCTCCATCAGTTTCCTCATTTGGAGAGGGCAGAGAAAATTCTCTTCGCAAGGAAGGCAGAGCTCGTACTTCAGACCATCGTCTTTCATTCAGATCAAATAGAGCAGAAAGACCTCAGCAGAGAATTGAGCCTCAGTTCGGTCCTATAAGTGCACCTCCATCAGTTCCAAATTATCTGGTGGGATCTGCTCGTTCTGAGGCCTTCACTGAAACAGCATCATCAGCTGTATCATCAGGTTCACAGACAGATGATTCTCCTGCAACTTATATCAGTGGCGCAGCTTACTCATCAAATACAGCAACTGCTCCTGACTACAACCGTTATGCAGATGATTCCTCCTCTCAGTCTGAAGGTTCGTCAACAATTATCAACGGATATTCTCAGCGTAATTCTGTCCAGAGCGATGATTCCTCAAGAGAGCAGGTTCAGAAGACTATTATATCAAGAGTTAGTGTAACTCCTTCAAAGAATCAACCTGTTGGTTCAAATTATGATGATTCATATTCAGCTTCATCAAAAACCGATTTAAATGAGCCTTCTAAGAATTCGACCATTATTTATAAGGCAGGAGCAGATCATCTCCCTCCAACCCAGACAATCGGAAGTCCTTCAAGAAAGTCAGAGGTAAGTACTGTTATTACACGTACAACCACCTCAACTCTGACCTCTAACGTAAACCTGAAGAATTCTTCTAAGAATACTCTTGCAGGAGAATTTTCACAGAAACCTGTTACAGAAGTTAAAAAGCTAGAGGATGAGGAAAAGGCATATGAGAATACCACTACAACCTCATCCATGTTCCCATCTGCAGCTCAGCTTGAAGAGAATGTGATTGATTTTGCCGATCTGACACGTAATGATGTTCCTGTATTAAAGAAAAACGGTATCAAGATTGATTCCTTAAGTTCATCCTTCATCCCTGCTGCTGATAAGAATGACGGAAGACTAAATGTAAATCAGTCATCTCCAATAAAAGAGTCGGATGAGATTTTTGAGAAGTATTCCCGTGGTTCAAGAGGTGTTACCCAGTCAGGAGAGCAGAAACCAGATAATTCCTCTGTAAATACAGCTTCTTTCTCTTCTAAGAACGAGACTTCTCCTGTAAACAGAATGAATGACTATCAGAATGAGGAGAGTGCTCCTGAGCCAAGTTCTTTTGCAGGCATTTCTTCAAGTACTGCAGAAAATTCAGGTAATGAAAAGACCTTGGCTGATGTCAATTCTTCAAGAGTTTCCAGCATCGCCTCTGAACTGATTGATGCCGATTCTGCATCCACTTCAGCTGATGACAGTGTTGAGGAGCCTGTTTCTGAGAATACCTTAATTCAGACCTCAGATAAGATTCCTTTTGATGATATGAGTTCAATCAACGGTACTGTACCTTACGGCATGAAGGTTGAGCCAAAGAGAAATCCTATTACCTCAATGCCAACCGTATCCTATGCAGTAGCCACTGAAACAACTCCAAAGAAGCTTTATGATAACTGGCGTCCAGCTTTGTCATTATTAGCCCGTTCAAACGAGGAAATTTTCAATAATGATGAAGAGATTGAAAACAAGATAAACGTCATCAACAAATTTATGTCGGACTACAGTGCAAAGGCAACTGTTGCTGATTTTGTGAGTGGTCCTGTAATTACTCGTTTTGATATGGCTTTAGAGGCAGGTGTAAAATCAAATTCCATCATGAGTTTGAGCACTGATCTTCAGAGAAGTCTGATGACCAACAAGATCAATATGATTGCAGCTGTGCCTGGAACTCCATATATGGGAATCGAGGTCCCTAATGATAGACGTCAGATGATCACTTTAGGTGATGTTGTTGAGTCTAACGAATTCTTAAATACCTCAGCACTTCTGCCAATGTGTCTTGGAGTGAATACCGTAGGTAATCCTGTGGTTGCAGATCTGACCTCAGCTCCTCATCTTCTTATTGCAGGTACAACCGGTTCTGGTAAGTCTGCTGGCCTGAACTCTATGCTGGTTTCACTGCTGCTTGCAAGATCACCTGCAGAGTTGAGACTTATCATGGTTGATCCTAAGAC
>NZ_CACVSS010000043.1:0-21525 GCF_902756765.1 uncultured Succinivibrio sp.
AAAAAAACAAACCCAGCAACAGATTGCTGGGTAAGACCTCATCCTCCTGCAAAAATGAGGTTTAATTGGGATACTCTGTTCTCCTGCAAAACAGAGTTTATCCGAATATAGAAGATAGCTCGTCTTCTGAATCAATCAGCTTATTTGCTACAGATTCATAGTCAATCTTATATGAGCCATCCTTTATTGCATTTTTTAATTTTTCTACTTTAGCTGAATCTACTCCAGTTGCCTCTTTTGCTTTTTGAGTGCCTTTTGTCAGAATCTGTGCATTGCTTGTTAATACAACAGAATCTGCGCCTGCTTTTGATAAGGCCTCCTTCGCAACATTCCCAACTGGACTTTGTGCTACGTTTTTGGCAGTAGCAACGGACTCTTTTATACCGCTCTTATATATGCGGCTATTTAATGCATCTATTGCCATGATACTACCCTCAATTCTTTCTCTCTCTTTAAGATATATTATCAGTGAATCACAAATTTATCACTGTTAATTTGTTAACGGAATAAACTAAAAAAACTTAAATAAAAAATTCAAAAAAATTAATTTTTTTTGAAAATAATCCTTTCTATTTGATTTTTATTAAAAAATAACTCGCACAATTCCCGGGCCTTCTACGATTCCTGTGACAATTTTTCCGGTTTTACTGTTTCTGACCTGAATTGTATCGTTTAATTTCCCTTCATCAAGGGCAATTCCCTGAGTTTTTATGTAAAGATTCTTTGAACTTGCCTCAATGGTAACGATATCCCCCTTTGCTATAAGCGTGATATCGCTTATCTTAAACTGTTCTCCTGCTCTGATATCTTTCTTTGCTTTACTGCCGATAAGCTGATCCTTATCATTGATAACTGAAGCTGTTGTTGTGTTTTCATTAACATAGGTATCTTCAATCATGCCTGGAGTAATAACATTTCCTCTCTGGATATTGGAGGCTGCAACAATGGAAGCTCGTAACACTGATACAGTTACGGGAATACTTATCACATAAGGATTTTCTTTTCTTGAACAGGTGATTTTTACAACATTGCTCTTCTTTATTTCGGCGTTCTGGAGCTCTGCTGTCAGATAGCCTGAACATTTCCCTCCGTAGTTGCGGTTAGGATCCAGTTTAGCAACTTTTACAACATATTTCTTCTCAGGACTGCTTGTGGGAAATTGTGCCAGCATGTACTGTTTTGCTACATTTGAAAGAAAATCTGCCTCTGCCTGAGTTGCATTGGCAGTCAAATGGAAAATAAAGAGTCCCCACAAAACTAAACAGGATATTTTCTTTATAATCTGCAGCACCGGATTTTCCTTGTTCAGAAAATGAATATTCTTACTCAGATAATAGCATATTCTAGCCTTGCAGACCGTATTAAAAGGCACAGTTTTTAAATAGAGAAAGAATGTGTCTGATATGATTTTTGAGTAGCAGTTTCAGTAAAGTTGGAGTTATCGCACTTATTTAAAAATAATAGTGTTGCCGGTGTGATTTAAGCCGCAAAATTTTTAGATTTCTTTTGTTTACTCTGATTTGCAAATTATTCTTTATTGTATATGGTAGGCAAATTGCCACAGATGAGGTTGCCTTTTTCTCTTTGAAAAGACTGAATTGTTTTGCTGTTTTGTTGATAATCAATAAACGGCTAAGTGTATTTTGTGCTTAAAAATCAAATTGATATTTTTATAATTAAAATTTTTGTCTACAATAAGGCTTTTTGCTTATTAATATCTGTTTTTTATAAAAAAACGCTATTTATTAACTATAATAAAGATCACTGAACATTTTGATTTATAAAATGTTTTTGTTTCGTAATTATATGTAAAGGCATGGATGAGATGACATTTACAAATTCAAATAATAACAACAGTGAAGGTAAGTTTTCTAAAACATTTTCTTCATCTTTAGGTTCACCAGCCTCAACTTCTTCAACTAGCGGTAGTTCTTTTGGAACTAATGCTGGGACTTCCACAAAACCATCAACTTTTACAGCCGGAACTGGTTCAACTTTATCCACTGCAGCTGCTAAGCCGGCAGGTTTTGGTGGAGCGACTGCTTCGGCAGCATCACAGTTTGCTGCCGGTAAAACATCTGTACCTGGTGCTTCTTCTGCATTTTCGTCAACTGCTCAAAGCAAGACCGTGCCTTTAACTTCTGTAAGCAGTGCAACTGCTGCCCGTCCTGCAGCTTTGTCTCCAAGTCCTGTTCCTCCAGCACCTGCAAGTGCTTCAACAGCTTCTGCTGCTGGTTCATCCATGGCAAGACCTTCTACTTTTGGAACCGCTCCTAATGCATCTGCCACATCAGCGGCTACAGCTACAACAGCAAGACCTTCTGCATTTACAGCAACATCAACTACAGCTGCAAGACCATCTGCCTTTGGTACTACAGCGCAACCATCTTCATCTGCCGGTGCCGCAACTCGTCCATCTGCTTTTACTTCATCGACAGCAGCAACTGCTTCAGCCGCTTCAATCGCTGCTACAAGGACTTCATCCTTCACTTCAACAGTCTCTACTGCTGCAAGACCTTCTGCATTTACGGCGACATCTGCCACTTCGGTCTCAGGAACTTTAGGTTCAAGAACCTCTGCTCCTGTCAGCTGCGATGAATTTGCAAAGAAATTTGCTGAGACAAAGGCTGCGCTTTCAACTGCTAAAAGATCATCTCTGCCTTCAGGTTCTTCTGATGCAGGAAATGCTCCTGCTGTTTCTCCTGGTCAGGAGGTTACTGATGTTCAGTACAGACGCTTTGCTGCTTTTATTGAGGAAAAATGCGGTATTGTTTTAGGTGTCGGCAAACAGTATCTTGTTAACAGCCGTCTGTCCACTCTTCTTTCAAAATTTCGTATTTCAAATGTCGATGAGCTTATTAACAAGGCAATGGAGAATACTCCTAATAACAAGATTCAGGATGCTGTTATAGATGCGATGACAACTAACGAAACCTTATGGTTCCGTGATACCTATCCTTATACAGCTTTAGAGCAGTTCATTCTTCCAGAGCTGGCTAAGAAAGGTAAGTATCCTGTCAGAATATGGTCAGCAGCATGTTCATCAGGTCAGGAGCCTTATTCAATCGGTATCGTGGTTCAGGAACAGATGGCAAAAATGATCCATATTGATCCTAAACAGACTCAGATCATTGGAACAGACCTGTCTCCTGAGATGCTCGCTACCTGTAAGCTTGGTCAATATGATGTTCATGCATTATCTAGAGGTTTATCTGCAGAGCGTAAGTCTAAGTTCTTTAAACCAACCAGAAATCCTAACATCATGCAGATTGATCCTAGAGTTAAATCTATGGTTGAATTCAGACCGATGAATCTGCTTGGGTCATATGCGCTAATGGGTAAGTTTGACGTTATTTTCTGCAGAAACGTGCTGATTTATTTCTCAAATGACGTGAAGGCTGAAATTCTGCGCAAGCTTACCATGTGTTTAAATCCAGAGGGGTATCTGATTCTAGGTTCAACTGAAACTCTTGTGGGCGTTGCAGATAAATATGAAATGGTAAGACACAGTCCAGGTATTCTTTACAGATTGAAACCTCAGAAATTCGCTTTCTAAGATTGAAATTAACTTCATTTGTTAAAAAGAGCGCTATCAACTTGATTGGTAACGCTTTTTTTTATGGCATAAAACTTGCTCATAAGTATTTACAAAAAAAATAATATTTTTTTGACAATATGGTGATGAGTATGGGTATCAGTTTTGATAAAGCTTTTGGTGTTTTTCAATACACAATGGGTATAAGAAATCAGAGAGCTGAAGTTCTTGCAGGCAATCTTGCAAATGCAGATACACCTGGATTTAAAGCACGTGATCTCGATTTTGATATCGCTTTTAAGAATGCAGCTCATGTTCAGATGGAAGAACCTTCTGACATGGTTGTTACTAATGCAAAACACATGAAACACAGTGCAATTGAAGATGAACCAGAACTTACCATGAAGTATCGCATGCCTTATCAGGCTGATACCGGTAATGGTAACACAGTAGAGGTTTCTACTGAGAGAATGAAGTACGTGAACAATAATCTTGAATATCACGCTACACTCCAGTTTTTAAATGGAAGAATCGCAAAACTTAAAAGTGCATTAAGACCTGCAATGTAGTTGAGGTGTAAGATGGGAATTTTCAGAATACTTGATATTGCCGGTACAGCAATGAATGCTCAGTCTGTTCGACTGAACGCTACAGCTTCAAACCTTGCAAACGCAGAATCAGTAAGTTCATCTGTAGAAACTACCTATAAGGCAAGACGTCCTCTTTTTTCTGCAGCTTTTGATGAGGCAATGCAGTTTGAGGTTTCTGAAGGAGGAGCAGTTGATCCTGCAACAGGTGAACCTTATGGAGTAGGTGTAGCCCTAAAAGGCATTATTGAATCCGATGCTCCTACAATCAAGGAATATAATCCAAATCATCCTCTGGCTGATGAAAATGGCTATATCTATAGACCAAACGTAAATCCAGTTGAGGAAATGGCCGATATGATCAGTGCAAATCGTTCATATCAGACTGCTGTTCAGATGGCAACAAGTGCAAAGAAGATGATGCAGGCAACGCTGCAAATCGGTACCAATCCTAATATGTAATTTTGTTAATTAACCTATACTCAATCCATAATAATCTGACAATGAATATTCTTCTGTCGAAGATTCTTGTCAGATTTTTTGTTATCAGAATATTCTGCAAATTTATTCTCTGAACATTTTTTCAGAAAATAATAAAATATCTTGCTAATTGAATCGTATATGGTAACATTTAGTTAACCGGCAAAGTTTGCCGGTATGGAAAAAAGGTTTGGGGGATAGTTTTATGTCAGTGGATTTCGATTTCAGTTCGGTCGGTAAAACATCCGGTTATATTAAGCAGCAAGAAGCCACAGCAGCTGCCAAGAAGGATAATAATGCACTTGATCAGGCAGACTTCCTGAAACTGTTAACTACCCAGTTAAACAATCAGGATCCTTCCTCTCCTGTGGATAACAATCAGATGGTAAGCACCATGTCTCAGCTTTCCATTGTTGAAAACCTAACCACTATCACCAATGGCATGGACAACATTGTAAATTCCATCTCCTCAAGTTCAGCTCTGTCTGCCTCAAGTCTGGTTGGTAGAAGTGTGCTGGTTGATTCTAGTACTGCATTCTTTGATGGCAATTCTCCACTTGTGGCTCAGATTGATGCTGGCTCAGGTGCATCAGATGTTAAGGTTTCAATTCTGGATTCAGCTGGTTCTATTGTATCCAGTTTCTCCGCCGCATCAGTTGATGGTGTAACAGACTTCTCATGGGATGGTGTTATGGATGCCGAAAGCGGCGAAATGTTCCCTGCCGGCAAATATACTGTGATGGTATCCGGTATGCAGGGGGGCAAGGAAGTCAATTTGCCGGTTAAGACATATGGAACAGTTGGTTCTGTAGTTTTAGGTAACAATATAAGTGATACTAAACTGAATATTCTTGGATACGGTGAAGTTTCACTTGAAGACGTCGGTTCAATTTCTCTTTAAATTTCGATTTGTTTATCTATCAAGAGTTCTCGTTCTGAGAACTCTTGTCAATTTCCTGTCAGCTTATTTTTAATCTTTTATTAACTTTCTGATTATAAAGCAAAATATTAAATGGCATGTAATTTGCTAATACCTTCGTAATAATTGTTTTTATCCGGAGGTACAGATGGATAAGTTATTGTGGGTTGCAATGTCAGGAGCTAAGGAGAATTTCCATAGTCTGGCTGTTCGAAGCAATAATTTAGCGAATTCAGCAACCACTGGTTTCAAAGCCGATTTTGAAAACAGCCGAGCCATGTCTGTATTTGCAGATGCTTATCCTACTCGTGCATTTGCTATGACCGAACGTCCTGGCTATAACATGCAGGGTGGTGCAATAGAGACCACTGACCGAGAACTGGATATCGCTATAGATGGTGACGGTTTTATTGCTGTAAACGATAAGTCTGGAAGTGAGGCTTATACCAGATATGGAAGCATGGAGATTGATGTTGAAGGTAATCTTCGTACTTCAAATGGACTGAATGTTTTAAACGAGGATGGTGAACCAATTGTTCTTCCGCTGATGCTTGCTGATATAAACATCAGTAAGGATGGTGTGATCTCAGGAAGACCTCAGGGCGGTGATTCTAATGTAATTGAAGAATATGCCCGCATAAAACTGGTTCGTCCCGAGAGTTACAAGGATATTGAAAAAGGTTATGACGGTCTTTTCAGAAGAATTGATGGCACACCTCTTGCACAGGAAAATACAGTTAGAGTAAGAAACGGTATGTTAGAACAGTCTAACGTTAACCCAGTTGAAGAACTGACAAACCTGATTAGAATTCAGCGACAGTACGATGCAACAGTTAAGCTGATGGAAACCGCTAATCAGATGGATGAACGTCAAAATACTCTTTTGACATACGAATAGCAAGGAGAAGATTATGATTCCGGCATTATGGATTAGTAAAACAGGTTTAGATGCGCAGCAGACCAATATTTCTGTAACCTCTAACAACCTTGCCAATGCTTCAACCGTTGGTTTCAAACGTGGCAGAGCTATTTTTGAAGATCTGCTGTACCAGAAGATTAACCAGCCAGGAGGAAGATCATCTGCTGACGGATATCTGCCAGAAGGTCTGATGATTGGTGCTGGTGCAAAGGTTGTTGCAACTCAGAGACAGTTTGGTCAGGGTGACGTTGAAACCACCGACAACTCATTTGACCTGATGATTCAGGGCAGAGGTTTCTTTGAGATTGAGCTTCCAGACGGTACAACTGCTTATACCAGAAATGGTCAGTTTACCAAAAATGAGGAAGGTACTATTGTGACCTCTGGTGAAGGCTATCCTTTACTGCCTCAGATTCAGGTCCCTGAGAATGCGGTATCACTTACTGTAGGCCGTGACGGACAGGTGTCAGTGGTGGTTGCAAATGAGAATACCAGTCAGGATTTAGGACAGATTACTGTAACTGATTTTATCAACCCAACAGGACTTGAGTCCATTGGTGACAATCTGTTCCTTGAAACTACAGCATCAGGAGCCCCTCAACAGGGAATCGGTGGTGAGGACGGTATGGGCATCATTCGTCAGAATATGCTTGAAACCTCTAATGTTAAGGTTACAGAGGAACTTGTAAATCTGATTCAGGCTCAACGAGTCTATGAAATGAATTCAAAGGTGCTGACAACTGTTGATTCAATGATGGGCTCACTGATTCAGTCTGTATAGCATTTGATTAGAGGAGGAGAGGGGAAATGAATAAGCTTGTACTGATTGGTGCAGTTGTAAATGCACTGCTTCTTCAGGGCTGCGCTCTGGATACATTCTCGCCAAAGCCAGATGATCCTAAGTATGCTCCAGCAATGCCTGAGGAGGATTATGCAAATGTGATTCCTACTGGAGGAATCTATAATCCTTATACTCTGAATAACGGAATGTATTCAGATACCTCTGCTCACAAAGTAGGTGATATTATTTCGGTAAATCTTGAAGAGGCAACTTCTGCTAGCAAGAATGCCAATACTTCTCTCACCAAGAACAACCAGAATAATTACAACGGTATGAATCTGGCTTTTGGTACTGATGATAACACTCTGAATAAATATACAAACAAATACATAAACAGGTATAACCCAACCTTAACCTCCAATAATTCAAATACCTTTAATGGAACTGGTAAGGGAAGTCAGTCCAACAGTTTAAAAGGTCAGATTTCTGTGAGTGTAGTTAAGGTTTATGCAAACGGTAATCTGCAGGTACAGGGTGAAAAGTGGCTGATGCTTAATAACGGTAATGAATACGTTCGTGTTACCGGCCTGATTAGACCATCAGATATCAGTTCTGATAATACTGTTTCATCACAGCGAATAGCAAATGCTAGAATACAGTATGGCGGAACCGGAGATTTTGCAGATACTCAGGAAAGAGGTTTCTTCTCAAGACTGTTTAACAGTGCCTTTAATATATTCTTCTAGTATGCAGGAGAAAGGCTATGAGACTATTAAAAGGATTATTTAAATACATTGTGACGGGTGCTGTCATTTTTATGACAGCAGCTTCTTTCCCTGCTCAGGCTACGCGATTGAAGGACATAGCCTCGATACAGGGAATTCGTGATAACCAGCTTTTAGGCTATGGTCTGGTAGTTGGTTTGTCAGGTACTGGTGAGAAAAACTCCAAGTTTACAGAGCAGAGCTTCCGTTCTATGCTGAATACCTTCGGTATAAAGATCAGCGAGGGCACTAGCCTTAAAATCAAGGATGTCGCTCCTGTAGCAATTCATGCTACTATGCCACCCTTTGCCAAGGTTGGTCAGACTATTGATGTTACTGTTTCTGCTATTGGTGAAGCTGCCTCTTTAAGAGGCGGTACACTTCTACAGTCTATGCTTAGAGGTGTAGATGGAAATGTCTACGCTATTGCTCAGGGCTCTCTGGTTGTAGGAGGTTTAGGTGTAGAAGGCGCTGATGGTTCAAAGGTAACCGTAAATACTCCTACTGTAGGAAGAATATCAAATGGAGCAATTATTGAGCGAGAGGTTCCTGATAATTTTTCAAATACAGACTCCTTTGTGTTCAATCTGAATCGCTCAGATTTTACTACAGCCAAGAATGTTGTTGATGCTATTAACGATATGTATGGAGATGGAAGCGCTATTGCAGAAGATTCAACCTCTATACGTGTAAGTGCTCCAAGAAATCCTGCTCAGCGAGTAGCTTACCTTGCCAGTCTCGAGAATCTTGATATTCAGCAGGGAGATGATTCAGCTAGAATTGTAGTTAATTCAAGAACAGGAACCATTGTTATCGGCAGCAATGTAAGATTAAAGCCTGTTGCTGTTACACATGGTGGACTGACTGTAACTGTATCTGAAGATCCTAGAGTTTCTCAGCCAAACAGTTTCTCTCAAGGTCAGACTACTGTAGTTCCTGATTCTCAGATTAACGTTGAGGAGAAAAAGGGCAAAATGTTTAAGTTTGATACCGGTGCAACCTTAGACGATCTCGTTCGTGCTGTTAATCAGGTAGGGCTTGCTCCTGGTGATCTGATGTCAGTTCTTGAGGCTCTGGATAAAGCCGGGGCAATAGATGGAAAACTTGAAGTGATTTAGTAAACAGAAAGTAAAAAGCCTGAGAAAAAAAATCTCAGGCTTTTGGTTAATAAAATAAATTCTAGTTTTCAAACTTTGACATGATTGTCTTTAGAGCGTCTTTAACAGGGATAGTTTCCTTATCGCCAGTCTTTCTCAGCTTATACTCAATCATGCCATCCTTAAGGCTCTTTTCACCGATGGTGATGATGTGAGGTATGCCCATCAGCTCAATATCGGCAAACATAACACCAGGACGCTCGTCTCTGTCGTCGTAAAGAACCTCAACTCCAGCCTTCTGAAGATCTGCATAGAGGGTTTCGGCAACATCCTTAACCTCCTGTGACTTAGATGGCTTGATGGCGATAATCGCAACCTTGAATGGTGCAATAGCTTCTGGCCAGATAATACCTCTTTCATCATGGTGCTGTTCTATAACAGCTGCTATGGCACGGGTAACACCGATACCGTAGCAACCCATGATCATTGGTATATCCTTGCCGTTCTCATCTTTAACAGTAGCTTTCATTGCTTCTGAGTACTTTGTTCCCAGCATGAAAACCTGACCAACCTCAATACCCTTGCGCAGGTGCAGAGTTCCTTTGCCGTCTGGGCTAGGATCTCCGTCTTCCACATTACGCAGATCAAATACCTCATATTTTGGAACATCTCTATCCCAGTTTACGTTGATCAGGTGGAATCCGGTTTTGTTTGCACCGCATGCGAAGTTAGCCATTTTATCTGCAGTTCTGTCCACAAGAATTCTGCCTTTAAAACCAACAGGACCAAGAGAACCGGTATGAGCTCCGGTGAAATTGTTGATCTCTTCCTCGGTTGCCATCTCAAGAGGATCTGCTATGCCAGGGATCTTTATAGCTTTAACTTCATTTAATTCCTGATTGCCGCAAAGACATAGCATAACAAGTTCGGTTGTGCCGTCTTCCTTCTTATCACCATGTACAATAAGACTCTTTAGAACCTGATTTGATTCAATTCCTAAAGCTTTTGCTGCCTCATCTACGGTATGACAGCCAGGAGTTGCAACCTCTGAATACTCTGCACCAGGAGCAGCTCTATCGTAGGTAGGTGCAAGAGCTTCTGCCATTTCAATATTGGCTGCGTATGATGAGCCGTCTGACCAGGCAATAGTATCCTCACCAGCTTCAGCAAGAGCCTGGAACTCATGAGAGTGGTTACCACCAATGGAGCCGGTATCAGCCTCTACAGGTCTGAATTCCAGTCCCATTCTGGTGAATACTCGTGAATAGGCATCATACATATCCTGATAGGTTTTGTTCAGAGATTCTTTATCCATATGGAATGAATAAGCATCCTTCATTAGGAACTCTCTGCCTCTCATAACACCGAAACGAGGTCTGATTTCGTCTCTGAATTTGTTCTGCATCTGATACAGGCAGATTGGCAGCTGTCTTGCTGATTTGATTTCACGTCTGGCGATGTCAGTAACAACTTCTTCGTGGGTTGGACCTAAAGCGAATTCGTTCTCTTTTCTATCTTTAAAACGGCACAGTTCAGGACCGTACTTTGTATATCTGCCGGATTCCTTCCATAAATCTGCAGGCTGAACCATCGGCATTGCAATTTCTAAAGCACCGGTTTTATCCATTTCTTCACGGACGATATTCTGAACCTTTGATAAAACCTTCATTCCTGTTGGCAGCCAGGTATAGATTCCTGATGCAACCTGTCTGATCATTCCTGCGCGAAGCATTAAACGATGGCTTTCAACAGCTGCTTCCTTTGGATCTTCTTTTAATGTAGAAATTAGAAATTGACTAGTTCTCATATTTAATTAGCGAATGGCTCTCAATTATTATGTGAGAGGAAAATTCGTCTCCGTTTTATACAATTAAAATTAATGGTGAGCAGTATATCATTTTTTGACCCTGATATCATTTCCGAAAAAAGCGGATTTTTTCCTTTTCTGCCTCATTTGTGCGTTTTTACTTTAAGATTTTTTCTCAGACTTGCTAGAAAAGATAAATGCTATAATCTACGGTGCTGAGAGTTAGTGGAATATATTTGTATTGATAACTCTTTTCGGGAGTTCTCTTTAAGCAAGTTAACCTGCAGCCATATTCCGGAAAAAGAAAAATTTTCTTAATCTGGAACTTTTTAATCTTATGTAAAGGATTTCCCTGTATGGTTTTTATCGCAAGTTTTGTTATTTTTCTTTTATTTGTTCTAGCGTTATCTTTGGGGCTTATCTTCAGAAAAAAGCCTCTTATCACCGAGGATGAGGCTACTGCTGCTATTATGGGAGATATTGCCTGCTCCACCTGTCAGCAGATGTGTGCAATGGCAGGAAGAACCAAGGTTTCTAAGAAAGTTAAAGACAAAATCAAGTGTAATGTTAATGAACTCAACGAGGTTGAAATACCTCACAAGGATGTATAACTAACATTGTCTCTCTACAGGAAGCCTCCCCATCTATAATGGTGGCGTTTTGTTGAGCTTTTTTACAATTCACCATTCTTTACCGAATAAGGATTTTTATGAAACGAAATCGTCTTATTTTTTCTACAATCGCCTGTATCATGTTAACTTCTGTTCTTAGTAGCTGTGATGAGCGCAGTGTTTCTAATCTTTCCGAGCAGAAAGCTACTGTTTCCACCAAGGTTCAGGGAAAGACTATGGGAACTTTTTATGCGGTAAATGTGGTGGGCGGATATAAAGGAGGAGAAAGTGCTCTTACAGATCTTGCTGAAAACTGCTTTAAGAAGATCTGTGATGAGATTTCTACATTTGATAAAAACGCAGAACTGGCAAAATTCAATGAATTTAAATCAACAGAGCCATATGAAATTTCTGCTGATTTATCGAAGATAATTCAGGATACCGTTTATCAGGGACGAAGAATTGATGAGGCTACAGATATTACTGTAGGTCCTCTGGTTAACCTGTGGGGCTTTGGAATCAGCAAACGTAATGACAGTGCTCCAACGGAAGAGCAGATTGCGGAGGTCAAGAAGTTAGTCGGTTTTGATAAGTTTGAACTCCGTTTTGATGGCCAGAAGAGTTATCTTGTTAAAAAAGATCCGAATGTTCGTCTTGATCTTTCAACTGTAGGTGAAGGTCTGGGGGCGGATGCTGTTGCCGAGGAACTGATTAAACAGGGCTATAAGAATTTCATGGTCAATGTGGCTGGAGCCTCAAGATCATACGGAGTTAATGCAGAAGGCCGTAAATGGAAACTTGGAATTGAAGATCCAACCTCACCAGCTCCCAAGCTTTTTGTTCCTATCTGTGCCTTAGACAAGGCTGTAGCTACAGCAGGCTCCTACCGAAACTTCTTTAAGGACGAAAAGACCGGTACTGTTTATTCCCATGCAATTGATCCTAAAACTGGCTATCCTGTATCGCATAATACCTTATCTGTTACTGTTATTTCTGACAGTGCATTTGAGTCTGATGCCCTAGATACAGGACTTTTAGTACTTGGGGCTGATAGGGCTCTGGAATGGGGTGAGAAAAATAACTATCCTCTGGCAACCATTGAGTACAAGGATGGTAAACCAGTTATGCGTCACACCAAGCAGTTTGAGCCATTCCTAAAGTGCGGAACTGAAAACAAAGCAAACTAATTCTTTTCTTACCATTAGATCCTTCCTCTCCTCTTTGTTAGGAGAAAGGAGGATCTTGCAGCTGTCAGGTTTCTGTAATTTCGAATACAGAATCAATTACCTCGACAATTTTCATGATATTTTCTTTTTTCCATTGTTATCCTGCATATTCTTCCTTTGCAATGAAAATGTAGCCTCTTAAGGTCAAATTTTGGGGGCAAACATTACTGCTTTTAAAGTATGATGCGATAAAATAAAATCATGATTAAGGAATAATGAAGATAAGGATTCTTATGCATATCCATATTTTAGGAATTTGCGGTACTTTCATGGGCGGTATCGCAATGATTGCAAAACAGTCAGGCTTTAAGGTTACCGGTTCAGATTTAAATGTTTACCCTCCAATGTCTGATGAGTTAAAAGCTGCAGGAATAGAACTGATTGAGGGCTTTGATGAGGCACAGCTTGACATGAAGCCAGACCTTGTTGTGGTTGGCAATGTGATGAGACGTGGCATGCCTATCGTTGAGAAACTTTTAAATGAGAGAATTCCTTTTGTATCAGGCCCTCAGTGGCTTGAAGAACATTACCTTCTGAATAAGAAAGTACTCGCTGTGTCCGGTACTCACGGAAAAACTACCACTTCATCAATGCTAGCATGGATTTTAGAGGCCAATGGTAGAAATCCTGGATTTCTGATTGGTGGTATCCCTGAGAATTTTGGAATATCCGCAAGAAACTCTGATTCTGAATATTTTGTGATTGAAGCTGATGAATATGACTGTGCATTTTTTGATAAAAGATCAAAATTTGTTCACTATCATCCATCCTGTCTGATTATGAATAACCTTGAATATGATCACGCTGATATCTTCGATTCTGTTAAGGATATTCAGAAACAGTTCCATCATCTGATTAGAACGATTCCAAGTCAGGGACTTATTGTTATGCCAGACAATGATAAGAATCTAAATGAAGTCATACAGATGGGGTGCTGGTCTAATAAATATGTTATCGGTGATAATTCTGCTCTGCATGCAAAATTACTTAAGGCTGATGGTTCAGAATTTGAAATATATGACGGAAACAAACTGGTTACAACCGTTAAGTATGATTGTACCGGCACATATAATGTGAATAATTCCCTGATGGCAATCAAGGCTGCTTCATATGCAGGAATTTCAACTGAAGATGCTGCTGCAGCGCTTCAAAGCTTTAAACTCCCAAAAAGACGAATGGAGTTAAAGGGCGTCGTGAACGGAGTAGCGGTTTATGACGATTTTGCTCATCACCCAACCGCAATTCGTCTTACTTTGGAAGGTTTAAGAGCAAAAATTGGTGATTCGCGAAAGCTGATTGCCGTATTTGAACCAAGATCAAATTCAATGAAACTTGGGGCAAATCACGAACAGCTTGCAAAGTCCTTTGAATCTGCTGATGAGATCTTTGTTTATGCCAATGATTCAGTAAAATGGAATGTAAAAGAATTAGAAAAACAGTCAGAAAAAACTCTATTGGTTTATTCTGATTTTGAGAAAATGCTAGATGATATAGTTGCCCACAGTCATACTGATAGCACAATTCTTGTTATGAGTAATGGTGGTTTCAACGGAATTCATCAGAAATTATTGGATAAGTTACATAACAAGTAGATAGTTGTATGTCTGATAACAGGAATTTATTTACCAATAAACTGGATTTTGACTCTCCGTCTATGCAGTGTAAGGTGTTTGACCGTCTTGCAGTGCAGAATCCTTTAGGGAAAACTCAGTTTTACTGCTTGGAACTTTCTGCCGGAAATACCTTTGATTTTGGTTTCTGCAGAAAGGAAAATGTTCAGAGTCTGCTGCGAGAAGTGCTTACAGTTGTGAATATGAAGGTTCTGAGAGGTTCTTATGAACGTATCATGATCCCTTCTGTTCCTTGTTCTTTATGGGTTAAGCAAGCCCGCAAGTATGATCCTAAGACGGTAATAATGTGGCTTGAGAACTCTCTAGAACTTACTGAAGAATACAAAGAAAGTATTCTTCGTCTTTATAAACAGGGGATGAAGTTCGCTGTTCGCGTTGATGCAATGGGGGAAATTCCGACCAACAGTGAAGTTTTAAGCTGTATCGATTATGTTCTTGTTGATGCTGCAAAACCACAGGAATACGCCGATATTCTAAGTTCTCTGAAAAAGAATAATAAAAATCTTAAAACCATAGGTTTCAAGGATACCTGTTCCATATTCAATTTTTCCACTAATGAAGCTAATAATTTTGATTATGTTTTAGGTATGGTGCAGAGTGAGCTTATTAAATATGACGGAGTTCGACCTAAATGGCAGCATGATATGCTTCGTCTTTTTGCTCAGCTGTATTCCTCTTTTTATGACATTAAAGAGGTTGGTGAAATCGTTGCACAGTACCCTCTGATGGGTACAGCCATGAAAAAGCTTATGAGTTCAAAGGCTCTGACAGTTCTGACTCTGCGGTCAAAGACAAAAAATCAGATGCTTGCTGAAAATCAGTCTTTAACTCAGAATGATCTTAGAAACTATCTGGTTATTTCCGTAGCTTTTAATCTGTTTACACTGACTGATAAAAAGATCAGCGATATTAATCATCATCCTTTTGATATGAGAAATATCAACTATGATCCATTTATTCAGGCTTTGGTTTTTGGAAAAATCGTAGATTTTATGGGACAGGAGTTATGTGATGATATTTCTGCTCCTCAAGCATTTATCTCTGGATTTATGAGATACTGTCACGTTTTTCTTCATGACACAGAAAAGGCTACATTCTCAGAGTTTCCTCTTGATGCCGTATCTTCATGTTTTAAGGAGGGCGGAGGTGAACAGCTTGGTAAAATAATAAGAACGCTTTCGTTGCTGTTTGAACACAAGGTTGCAGAAGCACTAGAGCTTGCTTATGAAGAAGGAATGGAGCTTTATAAGGATAAGATTTATAACTATATCTCTCAGGCTTTTCTCTGGGCTGATACTGTTTTAAAAGCTCTGGATATTGCTCAGAATTCTGCTGAGAGCGCTTAGCTTGATGGCTGAAAATTAAATACCGAAATGAAGAGGGGAGCTAATGCTCCCCTTTTTATGAACTAGTGCTGTTCGAACATTGCAGAGATAGACTCTTCGTTGTTTATTCTGCGAATTGCTTCTGCAAGCATTGAGGCTAAGCTCAGTTCTCTGAAATTCTTAAGCTTCTTGAATTTTTCTGATGCAGGAATTGAATCAGAAACCACCAGAGAATCAATCTGAGATTCAGCGATATTGCTGTAGGCATTTCCTGACAGTACAGCATGGGTTCCATAAGCAATAACTGACTTTGCTCCTCTCTTCTTTAAAGCTTCTGCTGCTTTGCATAGGGTTCCGCCAGTGTCAATAATGTCATCCACAATGATGCATTCTCTATCCTGAACATCTCCGATAAGATTCATAACCTCAGCAACATTTGGCTTTGGTCGACGCTTATCAATAATGGCAATATCTGCATTGTTTAGTAGTTTTGCAATTGCTCTTGCTCTAACCACACCGCCCATATCAGGAGATACAATACAAGGATTGGTCAGATTCAGTGTATGCATATCCTCTACAAATATTCCGCTGGAGAAGCAGTTATCAACAGGAACATCGAAGAATCCTTGGATCTGCTCTGCGTGCAGGTCGACGGTTAAAACTCTGTCAACACCAACACTTGATAGGAAATCAGCCACTACTTTTGCAGTGATAGGTACTCGAGCTGAACGTAAACGTCTATCCTGACGAGCGTATCCGAAATAAGGAATAACAGCAGTAATACGTCCTGCAGATGCTCTACGTAGAGCATCAATCATTACGATTAGTTCCATTAGATTATCGTTGCTTGGAGCGCAGGTAGATTGGATGACGAAAATATCACATCCACGTACATTTTCGTTGATCTGTACATGAACTTCACCATCTGAAAAACGGTCAACGGTAGCATCGCCTAGGCGGGTGTAAAGACGATCTGCAATTTTTTTTGCTAGCTCCGGAGTTGCATTTCCGGCAAAGAGCTTCATATCAGCCATAAGATGAATGATCCTGATTGATTTGAATAAAAGATGAATTTGACTTTTGTACGCAAAAGTCGACGCTATTTTAAAACTTTTGTGTCTCTATCGACAACCTTATATTAGAAAATAACGTATTTTTTGCTTTATAAACTTTTTTTGTGCAAAGCTGGACAAAAATGTTGATCAGCCGTCATTGGTCAGCATTAAAATCTGATTGATATGATCTTTTACTTTCCTTAAGCGTAAGGCTCTCTCTGTACTGCTCATGCTTTAATAAACCTCCATACCACTATCGTTGCTGTTGTAACCACCAATATTGACCTGCTGGGCGTTCTCCGGCATCGGAATGTCCGGTGTCAGCATTGGTCTGCCTCCGGTGTAATCGTCAATAAACTCAAGCTCTACTACTTCGCCGGTTTCTAAAAGCTGCAGTCCGTAATTGAAGATCATGGCGTTGAAAGCCTCACGTTCATAAGCCTTCATCCTTGCAATACCGCCTTGATTAAAGAAAGCTCTGATGACTTTCTTCATCTGCGCCTTGCGTTCTGGTGATACATAAACCGGACGGTTAGGAAGAATTACTCCGTCAGAAAGGTCTCTCTGCGCCTCGTTTAAGGTGCGGTAGTTGTAATCTACAGGTCTGTATAAGCGCTGATAGTCACCCTCACTCATTTCAAGACGAGGGTAGGCAAGCTTTAACTGTTGTGTCTCAGAAGGCTCATAACGCACGTACTGTATCTGTGGTTTTACATATCCCTGAAGGTTGAAGAAACCATCAGAGTCTTTCTGCTCCCCATGGGATACCCCGTTGTTCTCCAAAGCTCTGTTCTTTATCTCCTCAACAGCCTTATCTAGCTTCTGCTGTCGCTCCTTGCGGTTTTTAGAGAGCTCCTTATTGGTCTGACGCATAAAGTTCTTATAGTCTCTATGCTGCTCACGCTCTTCTTTCTCGTATTTCTTAAGCAGCGCTGTGAGCTTGGCTTTTCTCTTTGCAGATATATTCGGATCTTTAAGCAGCTCTCTGAGCGTATAGACCATCTTGGTCTTGTTCTGTACCTTCTCATTCTCTACAAATTTGCCGTAGTCCTTCTTAATCAGCTTCTCTTTGATATTCTCAAACATGGTCTGCTGTTTGAGCTTAAGGATTTCCTGCTCCTCATCGGACATGGGGAGCTGTGACTCAAAGCCGAAGGTTGATTCATTCAGATTTTCTTCCTGGGACTCAAACCCAAATGTGCTGTCATCGGCATTAACAAGAGTGGTTAACGCACAGGCTAAAGCAACGGCAAATAAGGTCTTACGAACGTTCATTTGTGTAACCTCAGAGCCTATGATTTCTGGCTCTTCTCCTTATTCTCAACTGCCAGTTCTTCTTCAGCGTTCAGCTTCTCAATCGCCTCCATGAGTACATATGGATCTTGTGCTCCACCGATAAACTGCTCTTTTCCGGTCTTGGTATCAATGATGAGTGAGCCCGGAGTTCCGCTGACGCCCTTAGCAGCTGCATATTTCTTGCTGTCTTCGATAATCTTTTTGGTGCTGTCGCTGTTCAGACATGAAAGGTATTCAGCCTCATCTAGCTCGAAAGCCTTTGGAATAGATGCTAAAGCTGAAGAGCCTTTTCCATTGCCGAAGGTGGTATCAAAGAGGTGCTGGAGAGATACCCAGAATGCTTTATTTCCTTTCTGCTGGAAGATACATTCGGTGATAATAGCCTCGTTGGTAGCAATAGGATCGTGGAATGAAAGCGGTGTATGTACCCATTCCACTGCTACCTGACCGTTAGACTGATCTGCTACCTCTTTAGGGGTATCAAAGAAGTTCTTGCAGAATGGGCACTCTAAATCAGAGAATTCTTTAATCAGGAAACGAGCCTGAGGATTGCCGTATAGATGGCGGTTATTAGGAACGGTATCCTGAGCATTGGCGTATTTGACTTCTTTTCCTATAACTTCTCTACGTACTTCCTGATTGCGGATATCTTCAAGAGCTTCAGACACTGCCTGAGCAAACTCCTGCTTGTCCTTAAAGCGGATTTCGCTGTCCGTACCACCTGAAATAGAGCTCTCTGTGTCCTTTGATACTTCAGAATTCTTTGCTGCAGCACTGACACTTTCGATTACACGAGCGGTAATACGATCCTCAAGTTCTGCAATTGCTTTGTTATCTAATGGCGCTGCAGCATTCTCATCCTGAGACAGTACAGTTCTTGAGATATTCTCATCGGATTCCAGAAACACATTATTGTGGCTGTTACGAACTGCAGTTACAGAAGCAAAGGTTGCGATTCCTACCGCCAGGTATGAAGTACAGAGTGCCAGGGAACTTTTATTGGAAATTATCTGACGGATCACATCTGCTAGTTTGCTGATATTTAATGGTTTTTTATTATCTGTTTGATTTGCCTTGGAAGATTCTGCTGCCGGATTTGTGTTTTCTGCGTTATTATCTTTTTTAAATTTCTTTAGAAACATAATGTGTTCTCCTGAATAAAAAACACCCACATCATGCACTAAAGACCTGTGGGGCATATTTACTAAGAGGGGACATTTTCGGGGATGTGAGTTCCGGAGCTATGACTCTAAAAGCCTTTCCTACAGCATTAACTCTGTTGTTTGCCGTATGTTTTCCTGTGTATGCTGATTTCTCGTCTGCAAAGGAAGATCTGAAAATCATTGTAGCACAGCTGGATAAGCCAACTACTTTGTACTGTGGCTGCAGACTTATCTTTAAATCAGAGGATCGCTATTTCCCTGAGCTGAACAGTTGCGGGTATGCGATACGTGAGAATAAGGAGAGAGCAAGTCGTATTGAAGCTGAACATATCGTTCCTGCCTACGTGTTTGGACATACTCTTTCCTGTTGGGCAAATGCGCCTAAAGGACATGGTAGAGAGCAGTGTGAGCTTACAAGCAGACTCTTTGATGTAATGGAGTCGGATTTACATAATCTTTATCCCGCCATAGGAGAGGTTAATGGCGATAGAGGAAACTATAGCTTCACTAACCGCATTAACTCCGGTTCTGAGACATTTACTTACGGTCAATGTAAAATGAAGATTTCTCCTAAATTAGGAGAAGCTGTTCCTCCCGACAGAGCAAAGGGCATTATAGCCAGAGCTTATTTATACATGAGTCAACGCTACAATCTTGCATTAACTGTTGCTGAAGAAAAACTGTTTACTGCTTGGAATGAGAAATATAGACCAGACAAGAATGAATGTAGACGTAATGAACTTATTGAGCTGATTCAGGGAAACGATAATCCATTCATTACAGAGAAATGCAGAGTCCTATAATAAGAATGCACTAAACATATTTAACTATGTTTAATGCATTAATTCCTATTCTACAGTTTTAATATTTCTTTCACTAGGCTGGTAAGATGCAGTCTAAGACTGCTCTTAAACATTGCTTTCTAGTTAAATCGAAATTCAAAACATTAGAACTTTAAAAATTTCTATTTTATACCGAGTAGAGTTACATCAAAAATAAGTACAGAATTTGGCTTGATGAACTGACCAACAGCATTCTCGCCGTAGCCAAGATATGAAGGAATGTATAGCTCATACTCTGAACCAACATTCATTAAGAATCTGATAAAGACTGTAGGCATCAGTAAAGTCATCCTTGTTTCTATGCCAGCTTAAAGCTCTGGTCATCCTACCTGACATAACTTTTACCGTATGTCCGTAAGCTTGAGCAAATCTTGACCAGTAGGATGCCCCTGAGCAGGCCTCAATTCCTATCAGATACTTATCCTCTGCATTGATTAGAAACTGTCTTAATTCAGATTTGCTTACCTCTTTGTTTATCATTCTTCCCATACTGTCCTGATAGCAAATCTGATATTTCCTTGCTGCGAGATCAATGCCCATTGGCTTGAATCCATCTATGAGTGTAATGGTTCTGCTACTGTTGATGTTTACTGATACTGCCGGCTGCGTATTATTTTGATTTACTGACTCGTTTAGACTTGCAACAATGGCACGTGGACTTGTAGAATAGCTGTGGGTGGTCATCTTTTGTACTCCTTCTATTTGTACTTCTTCTATAATCATTTAGCGCTCAGCCCCATGCTGATGACGCTTCGCCTTAAAGGCTTTTTTTGGATATTGCTGATTATAAAAGAAAAGAGATCACCCTTTTTCTTTGTCTAAAGAGTGATCTCTTTTGGTTAATCGTCAGTTCATGACCATCTCTATATCAGGGCTTATGATAACCGCCCTTTGAGCCTGTCTGCTTCAATATCTGGTCTGATGTCTGTCAGAGGAATAATTTAGAAAGAATGTTTTTTATAGTCTGTATGGCATTCTTAACTTCAATCGAATTCAGATGACAGAGGATTAATTCCTTAGAAAATTTTTTTTAGCAGGGCTTACAATCTTATCATCTCAATTCTGACCTTAAATTTAAAACAGCCAGGCTCAAAGAGCCGTTATCGTCCCATAATGACTGTTCGAATACCGGCAGATTTGGTTCAGAGGGATAATTCCCATCAATTTTATTTTCAAAAGGAATTTACTCATTCTTAAACCAAAACCTTATATACATGGGAAAGAGGGATAATTCGCTTAAAGAAATTTATTCATGAAGGACCTCATCCTTTTACCATGCACGCCGTTGCTTCAGTCTCATAAAGAGTGAACGGTACCAAGCCACCTCTATGAAATCTCAAAGCTCATTTTTAGACGATTATAAATAAGGCTTTTAGCCTAACAATCTACATTTCTTAGCATCAAACGGCTGTCCTGATTTGGCAATAGTCCATGCCACTCTGGCAAGCCTGTTGGCAATTGAACAGACAATCTTTTTATTGGATATC
>NZ_CACVSS010000044.1:0-18220 GCF_902756765.1 uncultured Succinivibrio sp.
AGAAGAGTTTTAATTCGTAATTCACTTAACCAGTCAGACATCATAAAAAACTCAGAAATAATAAGAATCAGTTATATAACCAGTAATCTACTGTAAGGATGATAACCCATACAAGATTATTTATACAGCAGTAGGACATCAGATTGTTGAAACTCTGCTTAAGAATTACCGACATCTTCATGTGACGGATAATGGTGTATACCTGATATGACATAGGAATAAAGCCAATCAGCAGCAGAAGTGCCTCAATAGGTCTGTGGGAAGATACACAGGCTAAAACCGAGAAGAAAATATTGGCTAAAAGCAGTGCTAAGAGATAAATGGATGTAATTTTGTAGCCAAATGAAAGCACAAATGATTTCCTGATTACATTAGGAGTATCATTCACCATCATTCGGATGGAACGTCCGTACAGAATCATCAGAGAGGCTGCACCTGAGGAGAACGCCAGAAGGATAGTATCAGGGTAGATATCAATGGTGGAATGACTGGCAGCAACAATCAGAAACTGCGCACAGACCACAGAGGCCATACCGAAAAGCAGGAAAATCGCAATCGCACCTATACCTCTGTACAGGTATAAGGCGGAAACATTGTAAAAGAGGGTTGCCAGAACACACATTACGCACAGAAAGATAAACCAGGAAAGAACCTGGATATTTGAGCCAAGAGCAATATAGATGGCAATGGCACCGAATACAGTGGCAATAAGGGTCATGATGGCCATGCGCTTGCGAAGCTGGGTAACAGGCATATCACCAACCATGATCGGGGAAATAATGCCATTCTTTTTATCCTTAAGATGCAGCTTATAGGCTCTGGAGTAATCAATAGAATAGTTGCACAGGGCCAGTACGCTGACACCGGTAATTGAAATAGAAATGGCGGTAATTATAGTTTCAAAGGTGACATGACCATAAAAAAAACCAAGAGCACAGCCGAGAATACAGTTTGTAAGGGCAAAGGCGTAAGAATTAAAACGGATTTTGGTGTTTATCTGATCATTAAGCATTGTACGAGTATTTTCTTTTCTAATTCAAAAATGATTATTATTTGATTTTTCTGATTTCTTTTTTCTATTTTAAATTACTTTTGGCGTTTTTTTTAATTTTTGTGAAAAGAATGCGCTATCCATGTATAATTCACGCTGATATTTTTTCGGAGAGCATATTAATAATGTTATTTGACGATCCAGCATTAAGACAGCTGAAAAACACCTTTGAAAAAGAAAAAGTCAGAAAAGAAGGCTATATCAAGACCACTGATCGCGCTTTCGGTTTTCTTGAGGTAGACAGAGATTCATACTTTATTGCCCCTAATGACATGAAGAATGTGGTTAACGGCGATAAGGTTGTAGCCATTATCGAAAAGGATGGCGACAAGAGCAAGGCTATACCTGAAAAGTTGGTTGAGGCCTACCTGACCAGATTTGTCGCAAAGGTACTTTTTATTTCAGGAAAACTGTTCATTATTCCTGATCATCCAAATATCAATATTAAGATTGCTGCAGATGACAGACGCAAGGATCAGTCCGTAAAACTCAACAACGGCGACTGGGTTATCTGTAATCTTAAAGCCCATGCTCTGCAGAAAAAAGAGTTCAGAGCTACTTTAGATGAGCTTATCTGTAAAAATGATGATCCAAAGACTCCTTGGCTTGTAAGTTTGAGAAAATACGACCTGCCAACTCATGAGCCTGAGGATTCAGAATTTGAGTTCAAGGAGAAAGATCTTCCTCGTGAGGATATGACAGCAATTCCTTTCGTTACCATTGACTCAGAGCATACCGAAGACATGGATGATGCCCTGTACATCGAGGAGAACGAAGAGAGCTACAAGCTGTATGTAGCCATTGCCGATCCAACCGGATATATTGAGCAGAACACCCCTGAGAATGAAAGTGCTTCTCACCGTGCATTCTCAATTTATCTGCCAGGCAGAGATATTCCAATGCTGCCAAGAATTCTTTCTCAGAACCTATGCTCTTTACGTGAGAATGAATTAAGACCTGCCCTTGTAGGGATCATGACTGTTGCTAAAGACGGAACTCTGCTTGCTGACAGAACAGAGTTCAAACTTGCAAACATCAAGTCTCACGGCAAACTTGTCTACAACAAAGTTTCTGATTTCTTTGAGAAGGTTGAGGGGGCAGACTATGTTCCTACCGATGAGATCAGAGAAATCCTAGAGAAGCTTATAAGATTTACCGAGTGTCGCGATAAATATCGTGCAACTCATGCAGCTACCTTCAAGAACAAGCCTGATTACGACTTTGTTCTTAAAGAGGACGGTTCTCTTGATCATATCGAAGTAAACTTCCGCCGTATAGCCAACCGTATTGTTGAAGAATCAATGATCGTAGCCAATATTGCAGCAGGAAATTTCCTTGCAGAGAAGCTTCAGAGCGGTATCTTCAATCTGCACAAGGGATTTGATATGCAGAAGAAAAAGGATCTGATTGAACTTCTGAAGAAGGAAAACTGTCCTTTCAATGAGGAAAAGCTAGGAGAGCTTGAAGAGTACAACGCTATCAGAAGATTTGCCATTGAGAATAACAATGACTATCTGGACAGCCGTATCAGAAAACTTCAGGAATTCTCAGAGATTTCCATCAAACCAGGTCCTCACTATGCTTTAGGTGTTTACAACTATGCAACCTGGACCTCTCCAATCAGAAAATACGGAGATATGGTAAATCACCGTCTTCTAAAATCCATGATCGAGCATAAAGAACAGATCACCATGCCTGATGAGAATCTTCTAAAAATCATGAATGAAGCCAGAAGAACTAACCGCATGGCAGAAAGAGATGTTAAAGACTGGTTGTATGTAGAATTCCTCGAACCTGAGATTGAGAAGAAAACCAGATTTGAGGCTTCAATCTTTGAGGTTTCAAGAGGCGGATTCAAGGCTATTCTAGAGGCAAACGGAGCTATGGTCTTTGTTCCATTCTCAATGATGTCCGATGATAAGGATGCACTGACTCTACTTGGTGATACCGGTGAGATCTATGTTAATCAGAATCTGGTGTACAGACTTGGCGATAAGATTGCGCTTAAAGTAGTTGAGATCAACAAGAAGACCCGTTCAATTATTGCGGCTCCTTGTGAAAGCGTCGGCGGTCTGATGCTCCCAGATCCTTACGCACCTAAAAAGACTAAAGTTATGCCAAAGCGCAAATAAAGCCGTCTAAAATCGCATTTTTAAAAAGAAGCTTCAAGAAATTGAAGCTTTTTTTTTAATTGAATTTAAAATACAAAATGATAGATAACAAAACATACAGGAGTATTTATGGAAATTATAGATGGTAAGGACTACTTGCCTCAGGTAAAAAAAATGATTGAGGATTCTGCACTGAATCTTAACCAGGATGCCGCATTTCAGCATTTTGAGTCTGAACTGAAAGATGTCGAGAATAAATATCTTCCACCATACGGAGACTTGATAGTGGCAGTGGATGAAGATGAGTTCCAGGGCATGGCCGCATTCATAAAAGTAAGCAATGAAAGATGCGAAATCAAAAGAATGTATGTAAGACGTGAAGCCCGCGGTCAGCATTTGGGAGATACTCTTTTAACAGAGCTCCTGAAGAAAGCCAAGGAGGCTGGTTTTACAGAAGTAATTCTGAATACTCCACTGAGTGTTACCGCTGCAGTAAATCTGTACAAGAAACACGGTTTTGAAGTGTATGAAGGAGAAGATGTTAATCCAAAGCCTAACACCTTCTACATGATAAAAGATCTCTAAGAACTGATTCAGACTGAAAAAAACTGAAACTACCTGTTTATCGCAGGCATTCCTCCTGCGGTGAGTAATTGTTATCGCTATCAAAAACAAAAAAAAGACATCCACTCCGGAACAATCCGAAGTGGATTTTGTTTTATTCAGCCTCAATTCCGCTCTGTTTTAGCAGAGCATCAACTTCAGGCTTTCTGCCTCTGAACTCTTCAAAGTTCTTCAGAGGATCATAGGCGCCACCTGAGGCCAGAATCAGATCCTGGAACTCCCTGCCTGTATTCTTGTTGAAGATACCATCCTCCTCAAACTTGGAGAAGGCATCTGCAGCCAGGACCTCAGCCCACTTGTAGCTGTAGTAGCCTGCAGAATATCCGCCTGAGAAGATATGAGTGAAGTTGTTAGGGAAACGGCTGTCCTTAAACTGAGGAGTAACCGCAACCTTGGATTTGACATCATTCAGGATTTCAAAGATGCGTCCGCCTTTCTTCTCGTCGTACTCAAGATGAATTCTGAAATCGAACAGAGCAAACTCAATCTGACGAAGCATTGCCATTGCAGACTCAAAATTCTTGGCATCCAGCAGAGCCTGCAGTTTCTCCTTAGGCAAAGGCTCATGAGTGGTCACATTTGAAGACAGGAAGTTTAGTACCTCCTCCTGCCATGCAAAGTTCTCATTGAACTGACTTGGAAGCTCAACCGCATCCCAAGGCACACCATTGATACCAGATACATCAGCAATATCGATCTTGGTCAGAAGATGATTCAGGCTGTGACCAAACTCGTGGAACATGGTTACAACTTCATCGTGGGTCAGAAGAGACACCTTTCTGCCAACAGGGCGGCTGAAGTTGCAGACCAGATAGGTTACAGGAAGCTGCAGCACACCGTCTGAACGGTAACGTCTGGTCAGACATTCATCCATCCATGCTCCGCCGTTCTTGCCTGGACGGGCATAAAGATCCATGAACAGAGTACCGATGATAGAACCGAACTTATCCTCGTAAACATCAAAGCACTTAACGTTATCGTTCCAGACATCAACACCATAACGCTGCTTCAGAGTAATGCCATATAGACGGTGGGCACACTCGAACATACCGGCGATAACCTTGTCCTCTGGGAAGTAAGGACGCAGTTCCTCCTCAGAGTATGAGTACTTCTTCTGACGAAGTTTCTCTGAATAGAAGGAGATATCCCAAGGCTCAAGCTTATCCAGGCCGAGCTCTTTGGCAAATGCCTCCAGAGTCTGAACCTCTTTTTTGCCCTGTGCGTAGGATTTTTTGGCCAGATCCTCTAAAAATGAAATTACAGTCTTAGGTTCATCTGCCATCTTGGTGGCAAGAGATAAATGGGCAAAGGTCTTAAAGCCCAGAAGCTTAGCTTCCTTATCTCTCAGCTTTAAAATTTCCTCCATTAATGGAGCATTGTCCCACTTGCCGGCATTAGGACCTACATCAGAAGATCTGGTGCCGTAGGCAATATACATTTCCTTTCTTAATTCTCTGTCTTCACAGTAGGTCATAAAAGGCAGATAGGATGGCATTTCAAGAGTAAATACATAGCCGTCAAGCTTTCTCTGGGCCGCCTCTGATTTTGCAAGATTCAGTGAAGACTCGGGTAGCCCCTTTAATCTTTCCTTATCGGTAATATGCAGGGTATAGCCGTGAGTTGCATCAAGTACATTGTTTGAGAACTTTGACTGCAGTTCTGAAAGTCTTGATACCACCTTGGTGTACTCAGCCTGAGCCTCTTCAGGCAGATCGATACCCGAGAGCTTGAAGTCTCGGATTGAATTCTTGATAGCCTTCTGCTGAGGAATTGAAAGTCTACCAAAGGCATCTGATGCCTCAATCTTCTTTAGAACCTCAAAATAAGGCTTATACTGACCAGCCCAGGAGCTGAACTCTGAAAGCATTGGCAGACAGGCATCATGTGCGGCACGCAGCTCATCAGTATTGTTAACGGAATTCAGATGGGATACTACCCCCCATACCTTTGAAAGTCTGTCATCAGCCTCTTCAACAGGAGCAATGCAGTTATCCCAGGTAGGATCATCCTTGAACCTTTCGCTCACATCAATAATGGTCTGTCGGCATTTTTCGATTGCATTCTCAACAGCAGGCTTAACATGTTCTGGCTTTACTGCTGAAAATAATGGTAATCCGCTGTAATCTAAAAGCGGATTCTTGGTTAACTGTTCACTCATATGGTTTTCCTGCTTTAAGACAAAACCGATCTCACAGGCAAACTCTGTGTTTGTTTTTGCTACCGTTTTGTCTATGTGTTAAGATCATCAAACTATACAACGATATATGTACATAATGTGTATATGTGGACTACAGAGACAAAATTCCATATGTCTGATCAAAATAACACTATCTTTTCACAAAGAATCATTGCCCTAAAGGAGGCAATGGCTCAGGCAGAGCTTGATGCTCTGATTATTTCTCATGATGACGAATTTCTGTCATATGAGCTGAATGAAGATAAAGAACGTATCAAATATATCAGTGGCTTTTCCGGAAGTGCCGGCTATGTAGTAGTAGCCCGCAACTTCAATCCACAGCTTGAAACCCGCGGCATTGAGCTTAGCAACAACCGCGGAGATGAAACCGCAGTTGCCGAAAGGAGCTGCGCCGTATTCGTTGACGGCCGCTATGTCGTTCAGGTAAAAGATCAGATTGATTCCAGAATCTTCCAGGATTTCGATTTTTCAAAGGTAAGTCCAAGCAACTGGCTATGCTCGATTCTGCAGAAGAATTCAACTGTCGGTATCGATGCCAACTGCATCAGCTACAAGGAATATCTGAGCATAGAAAAAGATCTTGCTGCGCTAAATATTAATCTTGTTCAGACCCAGGGAAATCTTGTAGACCGTATCTGGGATGACCGTCCTGAAGAAATTGTCTCTCCAATCAGAATTTTTAATGATGAATACAACGGCTGTCCTAGCACTCAGAAACGAAAGAAACTGGCAGAATCCCTACGAGATCTTGATCTGGATGCTACAGTAATCACCGATCCTGAGAGTATCTGCTGGCTTCTGAATATCCGTGGCAATGACAGAAAATACCTGCCAATCATCAACAGCCGAGTAGTTGCCTATTCAAATGATGCCCTTGAGTGGTACATCAATCCGGAGCACTTTATTAACAAGGAAAACGGTGAGGATATTCACGAAAGGCTTCATGAACATATTGGCCACGTCGATATCTTCCCTGAGGATGCCTTTGATGATGTATTAAACCGTCTGTGTTCATCAAACTGTAAGGTTTATGTCGATCCGGATGCCACAAACGCCCATATCATGCTTTCACTCTTCAACGGAGGAGCCAAGGTAATTGAAGGACTGGGACTATGTCAGAAACCTAAATCCATCAAGAATCATATTGAGGTGGCAGGAGAATACAAAGCCCACATCAAGGATGGCATCGCCATGTGCCGTTTTTTATGCTGGCTTGATAACCTGACACGTCTTGAAGCCCTTGAGAATGACGAGACCTATGTCCGTCGAGTTGAGGAAACTACCGAAGCAGATCTGGCAGAACGTGCCGAGATGTTCAGAAAGGTTGAGGCTGGCTATATTGAACCATCATTTGCAACCATTTCTGCACTTGGTCCTAATGCCGCCATGTGCCACTATAATCATGAAAACGCTGAAAAACCTAGGGCCATGGGACAGGACAGTGTTTATCTTATCGACAGTGGCGCCCATTACAAGGATGGAACCACCGATATAACCAGAACTATACTCGTTGGCCCCCATATTTCCAATGAGCTTCGCAAGATGTATACCCTGGTGCTTAAATCCCATATCTCACTGGCTACCCTTGTTTTTCCTAAGGGAACAACCGGCATTCAGATTGACGCCATAGCCAGACGTCCGCTATGGGATTACGGAGAGGATTTTGCTCACGGTACCGGTCACGGCGTGGGTCATGTGCTTTCTGTACATGAAGGCCCACAGTGTATATCCTCAAAACGTTCCATGATTTCTCTTGAACCAGGAATGGTTATTTCAAACGAGCCAGGATTCTATAAGGAAGGAGAATTCGGTATCCGTCTTGAGAACCTGATGGTGGTAATGCCATGCACTCAGCCAGGAATGAAGCATATGCTGTGCTTTACCCCTTTGACACTTGTGCCATTTGATACTAGATTTATCATCAGAGAACTGTTATCTCAAAAAGAGATAGACTGGCTGAACAATTACCATCAGAATGTAAATAACGTAATTACTAATGCAGCAACATCACTAAGTGATGATGAAATAGTATGGCTTTCCAAGGCCACAGCTGCAATTTAGGAGCAAGATATGCCTTTTTGGAAAAAAAGTCTGCCAAATTCATTTTACTGTCAGACAAGACTTCAGCAGCTTCCAACTATTCCTGTAGGAATATCGGATTACAATATTCTTGAAACTCCTCATCACTGCTACACAAGAATTCTAGAGCTTATTGCCTCAGCCAAGGAAAGAATTCTGATTACTGCCCTCTATCTTGAGAATGATGAAATCGGCAGAGAAATTCTGAATGCGCTGTATGAGGCCAAGGAAAAGAATCCAAAGCTTTATGTAAGAGTTTATGTTGATTTCCACCGCGCTCAGCGTGGACGTATAGGCGAAGGAGCTTCCCTTGGAAATTCACAGCTTTACTATGACATGGCAAAAAAGACCGAAACTCCTCCAGCAGTGTATGGTGTTCCGGTTAAACGCCGTGAGCTTTTCGGTGTAATGCATCTTAAGGGATTTGTTTTTGACGATACCGTGCTTTATACCGGAGCAAGTATCAACAATGTATATATGGGCTATAACGGCAAGTACCGTCTTGACCGCTACCATGAAATCCATTCACGAGAACTGGCAAACACCATGTGTGCCTTTGCCACCAACGCCTTCCATCCTAACTTTGCAGTACAGGATTTCTCTCAGGGACAGGTTCGTCCGGCAAAAGACATGAGAGAGGAAATCAAGGAACTGAGAAAACACCTAAGCACAGTTCAGTACATGGTAAAAAACGAGAAGGTAACAAAGTACCATGTTGGAGTAACACCACTGGTCGGTCTTGGCAAAAGAGCTAATCTGCTAAACCGCTCTATTCTGTGGCTATTGGGTGCTGCCCGTGAAAAGATGTTTATCTGCACACCATATTTCAATCCTCCTAAGATAATTATCAAGGCTCTGGAGGATGCGCTAAGCCGAGATGTTGCCATTACTCTGGTGGTAGGCGACAAGACCGCTAACGATTTCTTTATCCGAGACAGCGAGAATTTCTGTCCCATCGGAGCTATTCCATATATCTATGAACAGAATCTCAGAAACTTTATTATAAAGAACAGGAAGTACATAGATTCAGGTCTACTCAAGATCCAGCTGTGGAAGGATGGTATCAATACCTACCATGTAAAGGGTATGTTCATTGATAACAACTATGCGCTGATTACCGGCAATAACCTCAATCCAAGAGCTTGGAGCCTTGATCTGGAAAACGGTATCATCATTACCGATCTGAATCATCATCTGCAGGAAAAGTTCATTCATGAACAGCAGTATCTGATGAAACAGACCACAAGGGTCCGTTCTGAGGATGAGATTGAATCAATTGACAACTATCCTCCTGAGGTAGTTAAGATCTTAAAGAAGGTTAAACGTCTGAGAGCCTCAATCTTCATTAAACAGCTTTTATAAGGGTTATATGGTCCCAACTGATGATTCATATTATGCAAACTCAGATATAGCCATCCTGAAAGGGCTAGGGACCACTTATACTTCTAGTTTCTACAAAAAGGGGATCTATACCTTCTTCGATCTCCTTTTGGATTTCCCTTTCCGTTTTCTTGATCAGACAAAAATCACCAAGATAGCCGACATCCGACCTGATGGAGGATTCTACTTCATTGATGCCCATATCGTAGCAGTACAGAATGTCCTGACCCGCAGGGTAAAGATGCTCAAAATGATGCTGCAGGATGACACGGGAAAAATCGAGGCTGTTTTCTTTAATCTGTATCCAAATCAGATCAAGGCCTATACCAGAGGCAGACGAATTCTCGCCTTTGGTCCGGTAAAATACAATGAATACAACGGAGTAGTTAATTTTACCCAGCCTACCGTCACCTTTCTTGAGGACGGAGATGAGGTAAAGCCTCAGGAAAGAATGACTCCGGTATACCATGCCGTGGAAAAAGTCCCACAGGCCTCCATTCGAAAGGCCATAAACGGTGTACTGCAATCACTGCATTCAATACCGCTGCCAGAACTTTTACCTGAGAAACATAATCCTTTTAAGCTGACCTTAAGTGAGGCTCTGGATTTATGTCATTATCCATATCCTCCTGCTCTTCCTAATGAGAAGATTATCCCAGAGAAAACAGACGGCTTTAAAAGAATCAGCTACGAGGAGCTTATTGCCTATCAGCTTACTCTGCTGTCGGTAAAGAGAAAAAATGACCAGCATAATGCTCAGGCCATAGATAAAGCACAGAAGGCTATAGATGACTTTTTATCCACTCTGCCTTTTGAACTGACAGGTGCTCAGCTGCGGGCCTACAAAGAAGTTCAGGAAGATCTCTGCACTCAGAAGCCAATGTTAAGACTTCTGCATGGAGATGTAGGCTCCGGAAAGACCATGGTTGCTGTTCTGGCCGCGATTCAGGTTGCAAAATCCGGTAATCAGTGTGTTGTACTTGCCCCGACAGAGCTTTTAGCCCAGCAGCATTACCATAAATTCATGGGTCTTCTTGAACCCTGCGGAATCAGATGTGAACTTATAACCTCATCAATCAAGGGAACCAAACGTAAAAAGCTTCTGGAGGAGATTGAGTCCGGTGAAGTTCAGGTAATCATTGGAACCCACAGTGTCTATCAGGAAGAGGTTCATTATAACAAGCTGATTCTGGCTATTATCGATGAACAGCACCGTTTCGGTATCGATCAGCGAATCGCGCTTCTCAAAAAAGCTCCGGCAGATATCACCATGCATCAGCTGGTTATGACGGCTACTCCTATTCCAAGAACCCTACAGCTGGCTCTGTTTTCTGATCTGGATGTCTCCACTCTGGATGAACTGCCAAAGGGCCGTAAGCCTATCATTACCGCCGTCATGCCGGACACCCGGAAGGTGGAGATAATAAAAAGACTTGATGATGTCTGTCATCAGGGCACTCAGGTTTACTGGGTATGTCCTAACATTGAAGAAAATGAGGATGAAACTGAATCTGTAAAAACAACCTATAAGGATCTGAAAAAAGCTCTGCCTGACCTCAGAATCGGACTTCTGCACGGACAGCTGGCAACAAACGAAAAGAATAAGGTCATGAAAGCCTTTTTAGATAAAGAATACGATATTCTGGTTGCCACCACCATTATTGAGGTGGGAGTGGACGTTCCTAATGCTTCAATTATCGTGATAGAAGGAGCCCAGAGGCTTGGTCTGGCACAGCTGCATCAGCTCCGAGGACGTGTGGGACGAGGGGCACTTGATTCATACTGTATTCTTATATACAAAAGCCAGGAGATAGAGGCTAACGATATAGCCATGCAGAGACTCTCAATTATGAGATCAACCACTGACGGTTTCAAAATCGCCACAGAAGATCTCAAACTCAGAGGGCCAGGAGAAGTGTTAGGAAGCAAACAGACTGGTTTTGATATTTTCAGAGTTGTTGACGTAAATCGAGATTTTGAACTAATAGATATTGCCAGAAACGCTGCTTTAGATATCATTCATAATGATACTGAAACCTGCAGGGCGCTAATCACCCGATGGTTCCCTAAATTCAAAGTGTGAGCTTGCTGTATATGGCCTTTAAACCAAATATATACTACAGAAAACAGACTCCGGCCTATCTTAAATATCTTAAGATTGCGGTCTGTACGCTCATTGTCGTTATTGCAGCAGTCTGGGGATTTATTCTGTATTTCAACGGCCAGCACGTAAAGGCACCGCTGTTAAAGTTTCTTTCTGAACGTACCAGCTTTTCTATCAACTGTGATGAAATTGAGTTTTCTCCTCTTTATCCTGATGTTCTTAAACTTAAAAAGGTAACTCTAGGTAATTCACAAATTGGTGAAATCTACGTTGAGTACGACCTTAAAAGTGTAATCACCTCAGAGAATCTTGATATCAAATATCTCTATGCAAAAGACATAACCTTTGACAGCAGAGACCTTGAGGCACTGAAAAAGGAAAGATTCAGATACAAGAACATAAATATTCTTAAGCTCGATCTTATCAACAGTCCTCTTTATCTGAACAGATTCCACTCAGAACATGCTGATCTCTCGGCAGCTTCTGTCAAAGTTTCCGAGCAGGGGGTCATCAGTTTTGGAGACTCAACCCTTAATGCCCAGACAGGTTCCATTGACAGTTACAAGCTCAAGAAGATTCATGCAAAAATCCTTTCCAGCGAAAATACGGTTGCGCTTTCAGAAGTTCAGGCACAGATGTTCGGAGGTACAGTATTTGCTGATCTTACTATCGATAAGGAATCGGAACTTATTGAGTTTTCAAAGCTTTCTATAAACAACGTTATCTTTCAGAACTACAGCGGTATTATCGACAGCTATAATATCAGAGCTAAAAATGCTTCTCTTACAAACTGTGTTCTATCACTGCCAGCGGCTGATCTGCTACTAGGACAGGTAAGTGGAAAGGTTGAAGATCTGAGAATTGCTGATAAGGAGATATTCTTTGATTTCAAAGGAAAAGCCGGTGAAATATCTAAACCGGATCTGCTGGTCACTGCAGAAGACTCTCTTCTTAAAGCCAGAGTTGAAGATAATCTCCTGACAGTTTCCACTGACGGAAAACTATTCGGCGGAGAGTACAGCAGTGAAATAGAGTTGACTGGACTGAATGACTCACAGAGCGAGCTAAAAGTAAAAGCTTTCGCCTTAAAGAATGCCAAGCTTGAACCTCCTATTGAGCTTTATAACAGACTGAAATTTCTGCTTTTTTCTCATAATACAGAGATTCTTGAATTCAAGGTTGATAACACTGAGTTTGTATCCCACATTGATCAACTGCCTCTTTCAATCAAAGCGGTAAACCTCAGCTGTGAGGATATTCACTTTGACAGACAGACACAAAAGGTAAAGGGAACTCCTGGAAAATTCAGACTCTCTACCGATAGCGCCTACTACTCTGATCTCTTTATCAAAAATACGGATTTCCATGGAGTCTTCAGTGACGAAGGTTACTCCGTCATTATGGACAGAATTCTGTTATATAACTCAAATGCCAGCGCCTCTCTTTCAAGAGACTTTGCAAAGAACACCTTTGCCTTTAAGGCCCATGCAGAAGATTTTGATATGTCTGATCTGAACAGCAGCCTGTTCTCAAAACTCTTTAACGGAAAAATAAGTTTTGATGCAGATCTTATAGCACAGGAAGATGAGGACACATCTCTTTCAATAACTCAAAAACTTAACGGCAGTGTTGAGCTGAGGTCAAAATCCCTGTTAATTTCTGCCTTTGGACTGGATCTAATCAATGGCGGCAATAAGAAAGACTATGAATTAAATTTAAGACAGCTGTTGAACTCTATTGAAGGAGGCGACTGCGGTTTTTACAGTCTGGCAGGAAAGGCCACTGTTGAGAATGGACAGGCTAAAATCAAAATCTCATCTGATCTGGCCACTTCACATTTAACCCTCAAGGGTAATTACGATACCACCGACAGAATAATTGATATCAAATCAACACTTATGTCTTTAGCCAAGGACAGTCTGACCTCGGTTATCATCAGAGGACATGTCACCGATCCTACCTTCTACATTACAGCATTACTCCGGGGGGCGGTAAGACCCGGTATTGATGAAAGTGCTATTGAAAACGATGAGTTCTATACAGCAGCGGATGGTACCGTCTTAAAAGTCAAAGCAAAGAAGCTTACAGACAAGCCAAATATTCACGCCTCTGACAAGGATCAGGTTCAAATCCACGTCGATGATGAGAAAAAGGATAAGGCACTGACGCCTGATTCTGTAGTACTCTACTGATTTAACCTTCTAATAATTCTACTTATTTCTGTTTGAGGTTATCTTAACCTTGATTGGAGGCTGTTTATGCTTTGGTCTAATCAGTTCCTCAGAGCCTAAAGTTGATCCGGTTACGTTAGCAAGATAAACCATAAAGCTTGGAACCTCATCGGAAAGGCCTGACCTTACAACACCTAAGGAAGCTGTAAACTCAGCACCTAGAAGTACCAGCCACCAGCTGATATAAATCCAGACAAACAGAGCAGGAATTACAGCAATGGCCCCGTAGATAGCCTCATAGTTGGAGAAATTAAGAACAAAAATACTGAAGAGTTTCTTGGAAACCTCAAAGGCCACAGTAACAAAGATAGCACCTAAAAGTGCATCCTGCAGCTTAACTCTAACTCTTGGAACAATTACATACAGAGCAGTTAGGACAGCGCACTCAATAATGATTGGGAATACAAAATAGGCAATCATGAGAGCCACACCAATATGGACATTGGTAGAAATAGCTATTGCTACCACTCTGGTGAAGATCCAGATAATGATACCCAGAGCAATTGGACCTAAGGTTAGAAGGGTCCAGTAGATTGCGATCATTGAGCCAAGCTTTCTTTTACCGCCTCGCCAGATTCGATTCAGACACTGATCGATGGAACGTACCAGCATCAGTGAAATAATAAAGAAGATGATGGTACTTGTAGCAGTAAGTTTGCCGGCGTGTTCCACAAAGGTTCCGACATACTTACCTAATGACTCTGAAAATACAGGCATGAAATTAGCCTGGGCAAAAGCCTTTAAAGACTCTCTGAACTCTGAAAATGCAGGGAAAACCGCAAAGAAGTAAAAGATTACACTGATAGCAGGAATCAGAGCCAGAATAGACGTAAACGATAAGGCAGAAGCTTCCAGACCTATAGAATCTCTTTTTACACGATTGAAGAAATATATATAAAGCTCTTTCACGTTACTCACCTGAATTTTCAGAAAATCTTTTTATAGTATAGAGCACTATTCTACATTTTTTTGAGAGGCGATAATAAGTTACTTAAAAAATTGTGAGAAAAACTATGTAGCATTTTCTTTTTCTGCCTTTCTGGAGGCATATTTTTTAGTTCTGTCTTCAGGCTCGGTTTTGAGGTTTAAAGAAGCTATAAGTCTTCTGGAAATTCTCTCTCTACGGCCTTTGAGTCGGTCCATAAAGCTTAAGCTTGCCACATAGCGTTTCCTGTCGTATTCCTCTTCATGAAAGAGACCATCCCCATCAGGGAAAAGACCTGACACTGAAGGATTATTCAGGTTAAGTCCACCACCGTGATAGGCAGTTTCATCTGCAGGAGGAACTATAACAGTGGGATCAGTTACCTTTACATAGTGAGGTACTGTCTCTGATACCTCACTGTTCTTTACAAAGTAGAACTCGGTGCCATCTGACTTTGAGGAGTAGGTATGGGTATACAGAGCCGGATTTGAGATTTCTCCCTCATAGTCATAGGCTACATCCACATAGTTTCCGGTCTTAAAGTATGGATTGTCAGTAAAGGAGGTATACTCATAGCTTTGAGGATTATCCTTGTTGTAGACAATTTCTATATCCTCGTCCACAAAGAAAGGAGCATAGAAACCGATGTTGGAATAACCAGAACCTCTTTTCACATACTGACGGCCTGGCTTTGAGTAATCCTCAGTATAGTTATTCTGAGCGCGGTTCTCTCCGAAAAGAGAGGTATTTTGAGTACTGTCAGTACCGATATAGCCGGAGAGACTGGTCTGAGCCTCATTTAAACCTGCTAAAGAGCCTTTAACATAGTAGTCATGAGAAGCAAAACGCTTAAGCGAACTCTCAGAGAAATCCCCATAGACATTTCTGATTTCACTCTGCCCAAAGCCCTTTTCAAGGATACCTGCAAGAGCACCGGTGTAGATGGTGACAGGATTGTGGTACTCAGTCTGAATATCAAAGCCTTCCACTTCCACATTCTCTATCTTACTGTCCCTGATTCTGCCACTCAGAGCTCCGGCATAAACCTCTGAGGCCCTGGAATCTACTGTAACAGAGGCGTTTTTGAGCTTAAGATTTGAAATCTGTGCTCCCTCAAGCTTTGAGAACAGTCCGTAGTTCTGCTGCTCCTGATTATCAGACTTTAAGGTATAACTTACAGAGTTGAAGGCACCGTCAAGACTGCCGCTAAAGCCTTTACCCTCATCAAGGGTACGGTTTATCTCTCCAAGTTCCACATCACTGGTGACAAAGTATTTACCGGAGGTATCATCCTTTAGCTTTAAAAAGTCCTCCTTTGAAGACAGGGCGGTCTGACCGGTATGGTCGACAAGTCCATCCTCCTTTTTTATTTTATAGGTACTCTCAATATCAAGCTCCTTACGTCCGCCGATATCAATTCTCTTAGTGGAGCTTTTTATAATGATGTTATCTCCGTCGGTATTGGTCAGGACCTCTGTTTTTGAGCTGAGGTTATCTTTGGTTATATCCTCAATATCCCTGATAATTACCTGTGAGCCATCCACCTTAAGATTACCGGTACTGATTTTACCTATAAGCCTAATCTTGCCCATTCCCTTGTTTGCAAGGTTAAGCTCTCCTGAATCAATAAAATCATTTACAGCTTTCTCTGAGATTTTTGAGGTGGAAAGTACCACCTTAGCCGCATGAATCTCACTGTTACGGCCTAAAGTAATACCATTGGGGTTCACCAGATAAAAGGCAGAGTTTCCGGTTCCAGAGAAACCGATGTAGCCGTCAATCACTGAGGCTTTAGAGCCATGTACCAGATTCAGGTACTGATGGTTGTCAAAGATGACTCGATTCTCAGAGCCTACTGAGAAATCCTCCCAGGAGATGACATTACGCTCAGAGTCGGAAATGATTACCTGAGTCTTATCCCTGTTCATAATCATGGCATCCCCGGCGATGTTTTTAGCTCCGCTTGGAAGTACATCTGAAGCATAGGCGGTACCTAACAGCATACCTGTAAATACCGGCAGAAATTTAAATAGCTTGTTCATATTATTTCACCAGAAGCTTTACACTGTCCTTTGCATACTCACGGTTCTGTCCTACCGCCTTATTCAGAGAGGCGTTAACATAGAAGCCTCTATAGGCTAATTCAGTACCCACGCCCACAGCGTAGAAGCTTTCCTTTTTCCTGTTCTCATGGTTTCTGGCATGGGCCTGCATGAAATCGGTATAGATGTTGAAGGTCGGATAGCTCTTAACCTTATAGGTGAACTTCAAATCATCAAAGATACCGTTGTCAGCGGAGGCGGTATTCGAAGCAAAGGCCCTGACTCCATAGGCTCCGCAGGGAGTGAATTTGTCTGAGGGGTCAAGGGAGGTTGAGGCTATCTGCAGATTGTAGCTGTTGCTGATGTTAAAGAATTTATTCACATCAAAGGATACTGAGCCGTCCAGGGTAGTAATAAAATAGGATTTGTCCTCATAAAGTTTATACTCATCATCATTATTAAGCTTTCCATAGTTAAAGCGCAGCGCATTGGCAAGCTTTGCTGTGGCAAAGAAGTTATCCAGCTTAAAGTCGGTAAACACTCCGTTACTGTGTCTTTTAAGCTTCACCTCAAAGGCATCAATACTGTCGGTAATGCTGCGGTAGTAACCGCCGATATCCCCTGTGAATCTGGTTCTGGCGCTTCTGTAGATAGGCTGCTCCAGATACAGGTCGGCATTGAAGACATTGCCGTGGATATCCAGATCACGGTAATCTCCGCCAAGCTCATAGCTTGAATAGGATAAATCAGTACCTAGGACATTAAGATAGGAGCTGACCGGAACTCTGTAGTCAAAGCTGAAATTGTTCTGCTTTCTGTCGGTAGTGGCTAAAAGCAGATTGGCTCTGTCTGCATGATGTGAGACATCATTGCAGGTTATAACTCCTGCATAACGGTTCTCACCGGTAGTCTTATTACCGTAGTTGTCATAGAAGGTCTGAAAGGAAAAGCGCTTCTTTGGCTTGATGTCCAGAATCAGATCAGCTCCACCATTATTGGAGTTCTCAAAGAAACCTGCCATGTCAAAGACATTCAGATCACGTACCTTTAAGAGATTATCGTTAAGTTCGGTGGTATTAACAGCCCTATCCTGCAGTCGTCTGGTTCTGCCAAACAGTCGGTTTAAGGTACTCATATTTACAGAGCTCAGGTTATTCAGCCTAATCTCATTGAGCTTTGTGGTCTCAACCACCACCTTAAGCTCTCCGTTATAGCTCTCCTGCTCCGGAAAGAATGCCTGGGCGGTCAGATAGCCGTTAGACTTGTATACGGCAGTCAGCTCATTTAAAAGATTCTGCAGAGTTGAGACTGTAATTTCCTTTCCCATATATGGCTTAAGCACCGCATCAAGCTCACTTCTGCTGAGTCTGGCCTGGGATTTGATTTCAACATTGTTTAAAGTCTGTGAAGAAACGGCACCGGTAAAAACAAGGCATAACGCTGCCGCCAGATTTAATAGGATTTTTCTTATTCCTG
>NZ_CACVSS010000045.1:0-16552 GCF_902756765.1 uncultured Succinivibrio sp.
GACAGCGAGGAATTTGATCTGCTTTTTGCCTTTTAAGGCTGCATAAAAATCACGAATACAGTTTTTGAATTCATCATATAGAGCAGGATTGTTTATGTTTGCGGTTAACTGACAGTCATATTCGTCAATCAAGACAACAATCTGTCGTTCTTCTTTCTCTAAAATATTAAAGAGCTCAATTATGGCTCGATTAGGTTTTTTACTAGATACTGCGTCATCATAACCTAGAGTTTTTGCAAAGTCAGAAATTGATAGAGAAAACAATTCCTTAAACTCATCAATATCTGTTTTGGAATACTCAAGAAAACTCAGATGAAGCACAGGATATTTATCCTGATCCCACTTATCGTAAATCCAGGTTTCTTTAAAGTAGGGCTCAACACCTTTTTCAAAAAGAGTTCCTATAGTGTTTAGAGTAAGAGATTTTCCAAAGCGACGAGGACGAGAAAAAAAGACTCTTTCATACTGTTTTGTCAGATTGAAAATATATTCTGTTTTATCAACGTATATAGAATCCTTACTAATAATGTTCTCTATATTTTCTGACTGTGCAATTAGTTTCATAACCACGTCCTACGACCAAATCCATAGAAATTATTATATCATTTACTGATTTTTATGCTTTAACAATCAGATTTCTTTACATCAATTCAAAATAACTGTTTTACAAAAAAAAACTAATCATTAAGGATCCAGGCAATTCCTTTGGAACAGCGAATATCTGTCTCAAAAAAGTGATTACCAGGATTACTCTCAAAAATACAAGCTATTCCCTGTTCTTTCAGAACTTCATAAAGTTCAAGAGTCTTCTCCTTAACCGTTTTTAGATAGCTGTTTCTGACTGAACTTTCCTTATCGCCTAACGAAAGGTAGATTTTTTCAGGTTTTCTCTCTGGAGGATTTGTCCTGAAAAAATCCACGAAATCAGGAAACCATAGAGAACCAGACATGCTTGCAGCTCTGTCAAAGAGATTCGATCGGCAAATGGCATATAAGGCAAACAGTCCTGCAAGAGAATAACCGCTTATGGCAAGGTAGGAGGGAGTTCCTTTTATATGCCTAAGACACTTTGGGATCAACTCATTTTCAATTAGTGAAAGATATTCATCTGCGCCTCCGTCAAATGGAGGCTCACTTTTATACAGTGAAGGACAGTACCATGGAGAAAGACTGTGATTCCAGTTATGAACTCTTATATTCAGGAAATTAAAGGAAGGAGCATTCATTTCGGATAACAGCTCGATGATTTGTGCACCATCAGAGTTGAAGGAATTGAAGAGAATCAAAGGAGCATCAGGCTTATCAGAACTGAAGAGTGAGACATTCGTGTCCTTAATCACAAAATCAGATTTCACCATTCGCTCCTCCTTAAAAAGAAATAACTATAAGAAAAATCAGTATAAAACAGTTTAAGATCCTCTATTTTTGTGTATACTATATTAACGTAGTTCAAAAACTCGATCTTTCAACTTGTATTTATTCACATTATTAATGTTAATATCGCCTCAAAATAAAGAAAAAGGTCGGATTTTCATCTTTTATAGTGATATAAAGAGTAACTTTTTTAATTTAACGATAAATAATACTCTCTGAGTATTCATAAACCAAATTCACAACTGAACAGGATATAAGGTATGTCTGATAATTTTACACTTCGTGAATTCAATTACATAGCCTCTGGTGAGTACAACGCAGGTCAGATTGATATTGCGCCTGATGAACAGGGAAAAATGAGACTCACCAAGGTAAATAATCACATAAAAAAAATTGAATTAAACAATGTAGCAATCTCAAAAGAAAATATTCTCCGAGTAAAGCAGGCCTTCATTGATGCTCTTGAAAAAGGGGGAGTAGATCCTTTAATGCTCTCTGAGATTCGAGAGAAAATCGGTATACCTTCAGTTATAGATATTGATGCTGTTGGCAGAGAGAAAAGCGCCGAACTTGCACAGCGACGACTTGAACCACTGACCCGTCAGCAGGTAAGAGAAATACTTGATGAATATGCAAACAGTGGCAGAGGTTTTAACAAAGGAATCAACAAAACAACCTATGAAGAACAGCAGAGGGCCTATAACACCCGCTTCATGGGTAAGAAACATGCTGCTAAAAGAGATCTAACGAATGCCCAGAATAAAAGTATCAAGACTAAGGCATATAAAACTAACTTTGCCCATACTCTTGACCTTCTGACTCTAAAATCTTCTCTGACCAAAATCGGAAACACCCGCAGCAGCCTGATTAGAGGACTAAATGCAGAAAACAACAGAGTAGCAGACCATACTTCTTTATGTAACAGTTATAAGAATTATTTCTCTCAAGCATTATCACTTCTAAAAGAAGGTAAAAATGAAAGTGAAAGCTTCCGTTTATGCAACCAGACAGTAAAACTGGTAAAGGAAAGTAACGGAAATGTATCCGCACTGGTAGGAGAAGGCGCAACCGCCACAAAAATCCAGCTCGGATACGATGTTCCTAGGTTAATAAACCTTCTTATGGGACAGGTTGCAGTTGATCAGGAATTTCTGGGCTCAGCAAACGTCAAAAACCTTCTAAATCAGGTATACGACAAAGATCTTGAAGGAACCCTTACCGCAGCTGACCACACAAGTCTGACAAGACAGTTCGCAACCATCATTTTAGCCATGAGGGCAGGTGATCTTAACTTTGATCATGTATGCCGAGGCAATTACAATACCGGTCTTCTGGTTGAAGTTGCAGAACATGCCCTTGATGGAAATATAACAACAGCCGAGCAGGTTGAACGTTATCATGCCGAACTGGTAAAAAACAACAGCGGTCTTACCGATGAAATGAAGGCTATGCTTGCGGATGTAGCAACCATTCCTTTAAAGGCAAACAAGGAGGATCAGTTATTTGATGTTAAACCTCCTATCGTCGGTGAGATTAATGAAATCGCTCAGGAGATACACGTTGAGGCTCCTCTTGAGAATCGTACGGTACCAGTTAAAGAAATCAAAAATTTTGTAGCAGATCTGGTTTTCTCCGATGACACCATGGTGGCAGATGTTGTTATCAACCGTCCAGGAGAAACCATGCGTAAAATTCTTACAGAAGATAAGAATATCCACGCATTTGCCGAGATTGTAAAAAATCCGGAGGTACTTCAGGAAGTATCTTCTACAGAGGTTGTTCCTGTGCTAAAGGACGGCTTCAATAAGATTAGAAATATTCTGCTTCCTCTCTTTGCTGCCTCTGAAGGAAAAACCAGCGAAGAAGCATTAAATGATCCACAGTATCTGCAGAAGTTCTCAGCATTTCTGAAAAACCAGGAAGCTCTGCCAGGATTAGAGCTTTCCAAGTTCGACAACATTATTCAGAACATGGCAAATCGTGGCTGTGAAAACATTCAGACTTTCATCAACAAGGTATTCAAGACTGGAGTCCAGGATCTGAATGCTCAGGGCGGTATCACCACCGAACCATACAAAAACAAGACTGCAGAACAGATTAAGGAAGAGCTTGATGCAAAGAGTCTGAACAAAATCCTAGATGATGCATCTACTGACGCCACTGTACCTGGACAGATAGGACTGTTCAAACAGGTTTTAAGTGAATACTTTATAAACATGTCTAAGGCAGATAAGAGATCATCCTTCGCAGCAGCACTGCGCTATGCTGATACCTTCGAATTTAAGGACAAGAAGGGAGTACAACTTACCGGAGATGCTCTAAACAGTGCCAAGAATGCAGCCTTGAATAAATATACCGGAGCAATTCTCAAAGGAACAAGTCCTCTTCTTCAGAAAATGATGCAGGGACTTCCTAAGTCAGTTATGGGTGAATTTGCTGATGCACTTGATGATATGAAATCAAGTCTGGCCCCAATTCCACGAAAAATTGTTCAGGCTCACATGATGAAAATGATTAAGTCTAACAATAACATCGTTGATATATCTGTAGATCAGTCTTTAGGAGCTGCTTCTGTTGGAGAGGCTTTCCTATGCCACTTCAGCATCAAGGGAGAAGATGGCAAAATCAGAAAAGAGCCTTATGTGGTTAAGCTGATGAGACATGATGCTGAGCAGAGAGTAAACAGAGAGGCTGAAATTTTCACAGCCGCTGCTGCCAAGATTGGTCCTGGTATGCTCAAGACCTGGGAAGGTCAGCTTCAACAGTATATGAAGGAATTTGATTTCACCACCGAAGCACAGAACACTAATGAAGGTTATGAAATATACCATGTGTTCAACAATCGCCAACATCCATCATACGCTATTGCGCCTAACGTAGACTGCATGAAGGTGGCTGCAGAGGTGGTCCCTCCTTCAAAGAACGCGCTTGTAATAACCAAGGCTTCTGGTCAGACCGTAGATAAGTTTTTCAAGGAATGCACAACAAGTATTCAGAATGCAGTAGCCTCACTGTATCAGCGTGATCCTGTAACCAATAAGGTTTTATGGGATAAAGAAACAAAGAAACCTCTGTTAAAGGAGAAATTCTCCACTGCGGCTCCTGGCTTGATCCATAGAGAAGTATCCTCAGAGTTCGTAACATTGAAGAATGCACACACCAAGATTCTTCAGGCTGCCCGTCAATGGTTCACTGAAGCTGTACTGGGCAGCGGAAAATTCCATGGTGACTGCCATGCTGGTAATATCATGATTTCAGGTGGACAGGCTACCTTCATTGATTTTGGAAATCTGTACAAGCTCGAAACCAAACCTGCCGTGGATGCCGAAGGAAAAGCTATTACAGATAAGAATGGACAGCCAGTGATGTTGGATGAACGCAGCGAACTGCTTCGTCTGATCATAGGTGCCACTCTGCGCCGTAAGGACTTCTTCATGAAGGGATTTGAAAATCTGCTGTCCCCTGCAGGAAAATCAGCTTTAGCTGCTAATCGTGATAAGGCAGAAGCAATTGTTGAATCACTGCTTTCAAAAGGAGCATTCTCCTTTGATGTGTGCTACAGATTACAGGGAGCTATTTCTGAACTGCAGAAACTTGGACTGGAACTGCCTCCACAGATTAACTGTTTTGTCCAGTCAATGACTCGTCTTCAGAATACCGTGGCTGAAATGAACACTATTATGAATCAGAGTAAACAGCTTATGGAAACGGCTGATAATATTGAGCTTGATCCTGACAAGGGACCTACGGATGAATGTGATATTCTAGGAAAGATGCAGTATTTCAGTCTCACAAAAGAAGGAAAGAAACTGGTTGAAACTGCAGATGAAGAGATACCTAATTATGCAGTTAAGATAACGGAGTTAGAGAAGGCAGGCAATTTCCAGCCGGGAGGAGACTACTTCAATACCGTTAAAGATAGAATTGCTAACGCAGCAGATCCTGTAAAAACTGTAGAGGAGCTTATCTCAACTACTCTGGAGAAACTGGATCCTGCACACAGTACTATTGATAAGAATACTCAAATAAAGTTCGAGGAAATTATCAGTGAATTCAAAACTGTTATGCTGTTAGGGCCATCTCCAGAAGAGAAAGAGGAAGCTATCATGAAATTTGTAACAGAATTCTGCACAAGTGTAGCAACTTCTGTAAATATGCTTGGCAATTCATATCTTCTTGATGAGCAGGCAAATAATGCCAAGGCAGAAGATCCAGATTCATTTGCAAGCGTAATCATGAAGACATTCTTTGATAATGTTGACGTGGCTGCAGAACTTATCAACAATACCTTTGCTGAAGACGGGATAAGTCTGGCAAACTCAGCAAGAGAAATTGCAAAGGACGAACTTGGTTTAGGCTTCTTTGGCTCAATGTTACCAAGCAATGTTTTAAATGCAATTGTGAACGATACCCATAATATGGGAGGAGATAACTCCTACCAGCTAGATATAGGTATTTAGCCTTTGTTTTGTCGCAGAAATGCCTCTTTCTGCGACATAATAAATAAAGATACAAGGATACATAAAGTGAATTTTTCCAAGATTATAAAAAAACTTAGTACTGTACTTGATGCGGAACTTGAAAATTCTGGTGGAATATGCGGAATTGAAATAGATGGCATTCCGGTAATTATGCAGGATTGCAATGATCTGATTTTATTAAGGGCAGATCTTGGAGCCCTTCCAGAGAAAAACAGAGAGCGTCTATTGTCTGCATCACTTGAAGCAAACTTTCTTTATCAGGGAACTGGCGGCTGCACACTGGCAATAGATGGAGATACAGACCACCTTTGCATACAGCGTTACGATTTCAATGAAAGGCTGAACTCCCCTGACGATATAGCCATTATGATTCAGAAATTTATTTACGCATGTAAAATCTGGAAAAGCATGCTTGACGATACTAATAAACAAAACACTGAAGATAACCAGCCAGATGTAAAGGATTCTATTTTAGATGTAGGTATGCTGTCTTAACAGGTGCTCTGTGTTTTCTCTTTCTAAGACCGCTTTCCAGGCCTTCTGTTTCTGTTTTCTGGCCAAGGAAGAATTGCCTGTGATTTTTTTTGCTAGATCATCTGCAAAAAATACACAAAATCAGCGTTCTTTTGCAATTATTTAATATTTCGAAGATTTTTTTTGCTAATATTCTACTAAAAGAAAAAAATCCTCTAAAATTAAATAGTAATCCCATGAATAATAATCCACTCCCTCCTGCATAGTTGAGGAGCATATTTATGAAAATCAACAAAAAGCTATTACCTTTTCTTATTCCTGTCATCACAGGTCTTATCATAGGTTCTGTAGTTCTGATTATTCATCCTTCAACCGGCAAGAAGCTTGGCGATATCATTTATTCAAGTGGAGTTTCAGTAGAAAGCTATTCATACGCTGTGGGCAGAGCTGCACCATCGGTGATGAATATCTATGTGGCACATCTAAACGACGACTACACCAAACCGGATACCGACAATATCATTACCTCAGCATCTGGAGTGGTCTACTATAAAAACGGTATTATCGTAACCAACTATCATGTGGTTACCGCAGGTAATGAACCGGATAACGGCATCTGGGCGCAGACCCGCGACGGAAAAATCTTCAAGGCCTTTGTGGTAGGTACAGACAGAAGGACTGATCTTGCTGTACTCAAGGTTGAAACCAGCGATCTTCCTCCAATTAATAAGGTAAAAAAAGATCCTAAGGTTGGAGATATTGTTCTGGCTATTGGCAATCCAAACAATCTTGGTCAGACCGTAACCCACGGTATCGTTTCTGCCCTGTCGCGCTCAGGCTCTGGTCTGCTTACAAAAGATCAGATGAATATCCGTCAGGGGGTACAGGAACTCATTCAGACCGACGCTCCTATCAATCAGGGAAATTCAGGTGGTGCGCTGATTAACTCTCAGGGACTTTTAATCGGAATTAACACCGCTTCCTTCAATTCTGAAAGTACCTACGGGATCGGCTTTGCAGTGCCAACCTCCATGGTCACGAAGGTTGTGGATGAAATCCTAGCTCACGGCAAGGTTGAAAGAGGATATCTGGGAATCTCTGATGCCGAGGTAAGCTCACTTGCCCAAACAACTGGCGTTACTGTAGGATTCATCGATCCTCAGGGACCAGCTTTTGGAATTCTTAAAATTGGAGATATTATCAAAAAGGTTGATGACGTTGAAATCGCTGACGTACGACAACTTATCGATCTGATATCACAGTCAAAACCAGGAAGAACTCTGACCTTTGAGATTCTGCGCAACAATGAACCAAGAACAGAGAGCATTACTCTCACTGAGGACAATACCTCTATCGAATAACGTTATCACATTCTCAGGTGCAACATGGTTAAGCAGAGACAAATCTCTCAAATTAATTTTGTGAATAGCTTTTACTCACATCAACCATTAAGCATACTTCACACAAGAGTCAAACCCATTTAGCATTACTCTTATCAGCTATAATGGCTAATACAGAGAAAAGTTAGGGAAACAGCTTTATGTCAGAGAGTACTGTTAAATTACTTAATAATCCTTATGGACAGGTTACATTTAATTTATTTCGTCAGGAAGAACAAGCCTTTGTTGATAAGAGTCTGATGATTAAGTTCCTCGATGATAAGGGAATGAGTAAATATCCTGTACTTCTGCGTCCCCGTCGTTTTGGCAAATCTACCTTTGTACAGATGCTCAAGTGCTATTACGATATTTCCTATCAGGACAGATATGAAGAGCTGTTTTCTGGTACTAAGATTTATGAGGAGAATCTCCCAACTCATAACAGCTATCATGTAATTGACTTTGATTTCTCCGCCGTATCAACAGGTAATCTTAATAAGCTTCTAACCAGTTTTTTTGTGGCTGTTGCTGATGGTATCAGCGACTTTAAACGCAGATATAAAGATTTTGATTTTGATTACTCAAAACTTGATAGAACAGATGCCACGACCTTATTTAATGAATTTGCAATTGCCTACAAAGATTACTCGGACAGTCAGACGCTCTATGTAATGATTGATGAGTATGACAATTTTGCAAACGAGATTTTATCTAAAGATTTAGATTTATTCTTAAATATAACCAGTAAAGATGGTTTTCTTAAAACCTTTTACTCTGCTATAAAAAATCATGCAAAAAACACCATCGCCAAAACCTTTATAACAGGTGTTTCCTCCGTATCGCTTGATTCACTTACATCAGGCTTTAATATTGCCCGTAATGTAACATCCAGGGCCAGCTTTAATGAGTACGCTGGCTTTACTGAGGATGAGCTGAATATTCTCATTCCAAAGCTTGTTGATGTAGCAAAGTTAGGTGTTACCACCAAAGAAATCATTGAAAGAATGAAACCAGTCTATGACGGCTACTGTTTTTCTGCTGAGGCTGATAAGACTGTCTATAATTCTTCTATGTGTCTTTACTATCTGGATATGGTTCGAGAGAAAGGAGTATTCTTAAATCCAGAGGATTATCTTGATCCAGCCTCAGATCATGACGGCAGTAAGTTAAGTCAGCTGTTTAATTTAACTCAAAAAGAAACTGCAGAATTTATCATTGATACCTATCTGCAGGGAGGAGTGTTCTACGTAAGTAAGCTCTCGGAAAACATCAATCTGAATCAGGTAAGGGAGTACAGCCTTGAGCAGCTTTTATCTATGCTCTACTACCTAGGCTATCTGACCATAGATAGAGAAAAGTCATCTCTAAGTGGACTGGCGCTTAAAATTCCAAATCGTTTTATGTCTAAACTCTTTGCAAGATGTACGATAGATTTCAGCTTTAAAAACAATACTGAATTTAAGGCTCAAAAACTAAATCTGTCAGCATTAACATCATGTGAAGACGATATCTCCTCCTTTGCAGAGTCCTGCAGTGAGTTCTTAAGCAGGATTATGAACAATCAGGTATTAAGCCACATGAATGAAATGGCTCTGAATCTTGCGCTATATGCAAAATTAGAGACCATGCCAATTGTAAATACCTACGTTAAGATGCAGCAGTCTGTGCAGGTACCTAAAGAGGGAGAAAGGTTTCCTGATCTGGTAATCACCGTAAACAAGGGCTTGCCTGATGAGTGTATCTATCTTATCGAGCTTAAATATCTTAAAAAGACAGAAGCCAGAGATAAGAATAGTGAAAGCATTTTAAAGCGTGCCATCAAAGATGCCACAGCAGAGCTTACAGCCTATAAATCAGCAATAGACTTTAAAGGCAGAAATATCAAAGCCTATGCCATGGTCTTTGCTGGAGCTGACTGTGTTTACTGTCAGAAATACTAATTTTATCAAGTAATCGGCACGCTTTATCCCCGCAGTAAACTGCGTGGTTTTAGCGTGCCTATTACTTGATAAAGGCCTGTCAGTAGCCCAAAATACTGACAATACCGTACGACAAACGGAAATTAAAGCCTGTGCCGAAAGGCAGGAGGAGCAATTATCCAAGAGATCGTGTAAGACGTAGTTCGTTATGCAGAGGTCTGTGATAAAGAAATACCACGACTTCAGTCGCCTGGAGAGTCAACGATCTGATATACCAATCAAAACTAGGAAGAAAACTGACACTTGAGATTCTGCGCAACAACGGCCCCAGAACAGAAAGCATTACGCTGACAGAAGATAATACATCAATCGAATAGAACTCTTAATTCTCTGCTGCCGAGACTGCAGCAGAGCCTAGTCTTCCACACAATACAACTCTATGCCTAGAACACAAATGTGATACACCTCACATATCATAAAAGAATGACCTAACATAATAGCTGCAAAGCAAATTCAAGGTAAAATGTTTCCGAAAAAATTATGACGGATACTAATAGCTCACAAATTCAAAAGACAATGGATATCATCAAAAGATTAAAACTAAACTGCAGTATTCTTCCAATACTTGTATTCATACTTTTATCAATTATTATCTTTACGTTCTTCAGAGCAGGTCTTGTGATCTGGAAATACTCAGATTGTGCAGGCAATCTTGATCATATTTTCTTCTATGGTCTGAGATATGACATCTCCATCAACTGCTCAATGTTCGCTCCAATTTTCCTGATAAGTATTCTCAGCGCCTTTGCCGGTAAGACACCAAAAGCAATTGTTACTCTGCAGAAATACTATCTTGCGGTGATTCTTGCGGTTCAGTTCTTTGTTGAACTTTCTACCATTCCATTTATTCTTGAGTATGGTGTAAGACCAAACCGTCTTTACATTGAGTATCTGATTTATCCAAAGGAAGTTATCAGTATGCTCTTAAACGGACATATTCTCGAGTCCGTACTCTGTGTTGTCCTTACTGCAGCAGGATTTTACGTTTTCTTGAAAATCTCAAAAAAACTTCATGAAAACTACACCAATGTCTCAAGAAAACTTAACGGTCTGATTCTTTTAATCACACTGATAGCTGTACCTTTAGGTTTAAGAGGAACTCTGACCCACAAGCCGCTGAACCCGGCAAACGCAAGCTTCAGCAACATTCCACTGGTAAACACTATTCCGCCAAACTCAAGCTTTACAGCTTTCTATGCAACCAGACACATGAAGGTAGATGTAGTTGAAGGTTCTCAGATTTACGCATTTGATAAGGCAGAAAATGTACTTAAAAACCTAAAGTACCTTTCAAAGAGAGTCCTGCCAGATAACATAGACGAGAAGTGCCCTATCAACCAGGTAATCACACCAACCTATAAACAGGATAAAAGAAGAAATGTTGTCATCATTCTTGAAGAGAGCCTGGGAGCCAGATACGTTGAGTCGTTAGGCGGAGACGCTGTTTCTCCTAATCTGGAGAAACTCAAGAGTGAAGGCTGGTGGTTTGAGAGAATGTATGCAACCGGACACCGTTCTGTTCGCGGTATTGAGGCTGTAACCGCAAGCTTTCCTCCAGGTCCACTGGCTAGTCAGGTAAAGCTTGATCACCCAGACGGTCTGACCACTATTGCCAATATATACTCAAAGCTTGGCTACACTACCTCGTTTATCTACGGAGGAGAAAGTCACTTTGACAATATGCGAACCTATTTCTTCAACAATGGCGTTAATGAGATCATTGAACAGAAGGATTTTGATAATCCTGAATACGTTGCCTCATGGGGAGTATCTGATGAAGATCTCTTCAAAAAGGCAAATGAATTCTTTGTCAGAAAATCAAAGGGTACAGAGCCATTCTGCTCTCTGGTATTCACCAGTACCTTCCATGATCCTTTTGATATTCCACAGAACAAGGTCAAGCTGCCGGATTCGGTTAAAACCAATGATCCAAAGCGTCTGACCGCTGCTATGTATGCGGACTATGCACTGGGAAAATTCTTTGAAATGGCAAAAAAGGAAGAGTACTTCAAGGATACCGTATTTGTGGTTATCGCCGATCATGACTCAAGAGTAAGAGGTCTGGATGCATTCCCATTCACCAATTTCTCAATTCCAGCCCTGATCATCAGTCCTGACATTACCCCATCATCAGATAAGCGTATAGTTAGTCAGATTGATATCTTCCCTACTCTGCTGTCACTTACCGGTGTATCAGGAGAAGTACCTATTGTTGGACAGGATCTGACCAAGGATAACATCATTGAGAGAGCTATTATCGCTTACAATGAGACCTTCGGTTACTACAATACCCATACACTGACTCTGTTAGAACCAGGCAGAGTTGTAGAGTATCCGGTTTTAGAGAAGAACCGCCTCGGAGAGCCTGTTCAGAGAGAAGGTAATGACTACAGCAGAGAGATAAGCTATCTGAATACTGCGCTTACCATCTTTGAGAAGAATTACGGCTCACTCAAGTGCGTAAAGAATCTCTCTCAGAACAACTGATGTTCAATCAATTAAGAAGGCTGACTATTTAAGGGGCAGCCTTCATTCAAATCAGAATTTTTTTTCTTAAAGAAACTTAGTCATATCACAGGTATCCAGAATCAGTTTCTTCTGACTTTCATCAAGCTTAAATAGACTGAAGATAATCGCATCCAGATTTCTGTATAAAGATTCAACCCTGGTTCTGCTGCTACAGTTCATGATCTCTTCAACCAGCTTAATAAACGGAGCCTGCTCGTTAGCAGAAATCATTGGAATTGGAATGCTCTCAATGTGGGCACGCAGTACCTTAACTGAATTAAAGCGTTTGTCATAGATAAACTGAGCAATAGACGAATTGAGAATACTCAGGATATATTTAATGCTCAGCCCCTCAATCTGTGGAATCACAATGTTGCTGCTGTTTAAAGACAAAGTCTGCTTATCATCATATGCAAACACCAGATGCTTGCTAATGAATCTGTAGATAAGCTTTTCCTTTGCTCTATACATAGATTCAGGTGCCACCTGTTGGAAATGCTCAGGGTTGAAGGTGATAAAGCGTTTTGGCAGATCAATGCGATACTTGAAAACATCTGAGCCCTTCAGAATAACTTCGTTATCTGAGGATTTTCTGTTTGAAATATACAGGTTGTTATTGCCGGTAACAATACCCAGAGCAAACTGAGCGTTATCCTTTAAAAATCGCAGATTATCCAAAGAGAAAATCTTAGAGAGGATCTGCTCCTCATCGTCATCAGTCTTGAAATTCAGATACTGAGGGTCGACATAGCGTTCCTTTCTGATTACAAAGTTTATCTGCCCGTCAGAAACCTTCATATTCACACAGGAGATAGGCTTGGAAGTCTTTTCCAGCTGCATAATGATACATGGACACTGAACCTTGTCAAAGGCATTACCCAGGTAGTTTAAGGAAAGGATTGAGGTATTCTCAATCAGCTTTTCACGAACCGGATGATGAGTCTTTACGTTCAGTATCGCCTCAGGCATTACAAAGGTTATAGTTCCTCCATTTCTGGCGTGCATAATAGATTTCTCTAAAAACACATCATAGGATTCAATAGTTGAGCCCTGAGCTGAGGAAAACAGATGCTTTAAAACATTCTTGTCCTCTCTGGTATAGGCATAGCCCCATGGAGGATTGCCAAGAATATGGGTAATCTTAGGGTTGTTGAATTCTGTAAGAAAATCACTGTTGGTGATGTTCTTATAAAGAATATCTGTATTATCGAGTCTATACTTTAAGGCCAGATTAATTCTGGTGAGAGTTACTGCTATATCGTCGATGTCATTGCCGAAGATATTCTCAACCCTGACTTCAGATGGCAGCTTTAAAAGAAAGTTACCGGTACCGCAGCAGGGATCTAAAAGATTATCCCCCTTATGGTAGGACTTTGAGGACAGAACAATATGTACAATCTTCTCTACCACTTTGGCAGGAGTGTAATAGGTTCCGGTAGCCTTGCGGTTTTCTATATTTCTGCAGGATATATAGACAAGGCCAAGGGTATCTTCGTTTTCCTGATAGTTAAAATTCAGATTTAAAAGATATCCGCATTTATCTATAAGCTTTCTGATCTTAGTGCGGGAACCAATTAGCTCCCCAATCAGCTTCTCATAGCAGCCAAGCTGAAGCTTGCCTTCAAAAAAAGCAGGCAGATAAGGTGGTTCATATTTAAGCTCCAGTCTTCTTACAATTAAAGACAGTGCTGTTTCCGCCATGATCATTCTCAGATGATCAGTATCAATATCCAGTTTGTGAGAATCAACATTCTCTAAAAGCTTAGAGACAATCTCGATAGAAGTACTGTCCTTTGACACATAGGAATTGTATATGTAGGAACCGCTGATGAATTTTTTGTTTCTGCGGCTCTTTAGGGAAAGATTCTTGCCGGACTTGATTTCCTTTTTCAGTCTGCTGATATAGCTTCTGGTAAAGAAATTCTTTTTGTTCTCAATATGATCAGGAACCAGCTTGTTAAGCTTAATCCAGTTGTAACCGGTAGCTACAGAAACGGATAATTCGGCACAGGCCTCAGGAAGGGTCAGATAACTGCTCAGATCCTGTTCTTTTACTCTTTTTTTCTGTCCAGGAAGACGGGCATTCTCAGGAATAATCCAGAAATCGTCGACCTTCTGAGAATTTCTGAATTTACCCTGTTCACATAGAGCTAAAACTTGTTCCACTGATATGCCGAATTTTACTGAAGCCTGTTTAACTGAAATGTATTTCATGAATTATCCGAGAAAATATTGTTTAAGATCTGTCTGCATCTTATCTGGGAACAAACAAAAAAAATATAAGCTAATTCTATCGGATCTGACCTGTATAGGAAAGTTTTGGATAGAACAATTGAAGCTTGGCTTTGATTTTTATTGTTTTGTCAAAATATCATTGTCGTAAGTCAAACAATCCTTAAACCTCCGACATATCAAGAATCATCTTACCTCTAAATATATTCTGTTCCGATTCATCTCTTTTACTCAAGACATCAGAATACATCTCTAATAAAAATATACAAGTTTAATATAGTTTTTAGTTATAGCTCAGCATAAAAATATAGTATTACTAACTTGTTGATACTAAATAAAAATAATTTTATTATTAACTCAAACAGGATGATTCAACATCTTAGTAGGAGGAAACAGATATGCATAAGTATTTATATTTTAACTGTCGAATGTGAATTTAGTTATATAGATTTATTTAATTTTTTTCGATTTTTAATTCAGTTACAGAAATTCACATTAAGAGGCAAATAAAATGGCATATAAGTTTGAAACCTTACAGTTACACGTTGGTCAGGAAGAAGCAGATAAGGCAACCGATGCAAGAGCAGTTCCAATTTATCAGACCTCATCCTACGTATTCCATGATTCAAAACACGCTGCAGACAGATTCGGTCTTAGAGATGCAGGTAATATATACGGAAGACTGACAAATTCCACTCAGGATGTGCTGGAAAAGAGACTGGCAGCTCTAGAAGGCGGCGTTGCCGCTCTGGCGGTTGCCTCAGGTGCGGCAGCTATTTCCTACGTAATTCAGGCTTTAGGCGCAAATGGCGGTCATATTGTGGCCCAGAAATCTATCTACGGTGGCTCCTATAATCTGTTAGCTCATACTCTTCCTCTGTACGGAATTACCACAACCTTTGTGGATATTCATAATCCTCAGGAAGTTAAGGACGCAATTAAAGAAAACACCCGCGCCATCTACATTGAAACTCTGGGAAATCCAAATTCAGATATTCCTGATATTGATGCACTTTCAGAGCTTGCTCACCAGAATAAAATCCCACTGGTAGTTGATAACACTTTTGCAACCCCATTCCTATTAAGGCCAATTGAACACGGTGCAGATATCGTTGTTCATTCTGCAACTAAGTTCATCGGCGGACATGGAACAACATTGGGAGGAGTGATTGTAGACTCAGGCAAATTCGACTGGCTAGCCAGCGATAAATTTCCACATATTGCCAAAAGCAACCCAAGCTACCATGGGATCTCCTTTGTGGACGCAGTTGGTCCAGCAGCTTTTGCTGTTTACTTAAGAGCAATCCTATTACGTGATACCGGAGCAACAATCTCTCCTTTCAACGCCTTCCTGCTGCTTCAAGGTGTGGAAACCCTATCCCTGCGTATTGAGCGTCATGCCCAGAATACAAAGAAGGTAATTGAATACCTGAAGAATCATCCTCAGGTTAAGAAAGTAAATCACCCTTCACTTGCAGATCATCCACAGCATGAGCTTTATCTGCGCTACTTCCCTAATGGAGGAGGCTCAATCTTTACCTTTGATATCAAAGGAGGACAGAGAGAAGCTCACAAATTTATAGATTCATTAAAGATATTCTCTCTGCTTGCCAACGTTGCAGATGTTAAGAGTCTGGTGATCCATCCGGCCACCACAACTCACTCACAGCTGTCAGAGAATGAACTTGCTGATCAGGGAATCTTCCAGAGCACAATTCGTCTGTCAGTTGGAACCGAGAATATAGATGACATTATTGAAGATCTTGATAATGCGTTTAAGGCAGTACAGGAGGATCTGATTAACCGCAGCGAGCAGGATCAGAATATTAAGCAGGCATCCTAGCCAAAAAAAATCGCTCACCTCAGATTGTAATTGAAGTGAGCGATATTGCTAATAAATCCTCTATGGAAGAATAGCATTTTGATTAGGCAACTTCATATCTCCACTCATTTCTACTTTCATCAAAAAAATAGCAGAGCGGAAACCTCAGACTTATAGTCTGAGGAGGAGCTCTGCCAACTCAGTCTATATATCTTAAAGAATTTCTTTACAATAACTGTTAGAATATAGGGATTATATGGCTTGGAGAAAACTGTTTTGATATTTACAAAAACATTAAAAATA
>NZ_CACVSS010000046.1:0-16436 GCF_902756765.1 uncultured Succinivibrio sp.
TGTTTTTGAAGAACCTCAAGTATATTAAGAGCTCTTTCCAGAGCTGGAACTCTAATTTTTGAGGCCATAAAAACTCCTTAAATTCGCCTTTAAGCTGCAGTTAGATTCTAGTAGAGGATTCCTGGAAATGTCTCTAGCCAGGAATAATCATCCCCATCTCTCTCATTTTAGCTATTTTATATCTTAAAGTACGAGGGGAAATGCCTAATTTTTCAGATACTTCCTGTCTTGAACCTCTATATTCAATCAGAGCATCTAAAATAATCTGATATTCCTGCTGTTTTAGCTCGCCCCCCAGATCCTGAGGGATCTTCTGATTTCTTACTGCATCATCAGACACGCCTGAGGATTTCTGAACCTGCTGTTCAAGTTCAAGTGCAGGAGAAATTCCTTCTATATTAAGAGACTGAGTTAAAAGAGCCTCTTCTAAAGAATTCTCATCAAGAATAATACAGCCGGCATCAATTTTACCGCCAGAGGCAAGAATCAGAGCGCGCTGCATAACATTGTCCAGCTCTCTGACATTACCCGGCCAGGCATAGGATAAAAGCTTTTTCTGAGCATCTTCAGTAAGCTCAGGAATTGATAGTGAAGCCTCAGTGGCATGCTTTGACAGCACAGCCTTGGCTATTGGGATGATATCTAAAGGACGCTTTGATAATGGAAGCCATCTTAATGGAAATACATTTAATCTGTAATATAAGTCTTCTCTGAATTTCTTTTCTGCAACGGCCTGTTTTAAGTCTCTGTTTGAGGTTGCTATAACTCTTACATCAAGAGCAATGGTCTTGCGGGAACCCAGTCTTTCAACCTCTTTTTCCTGAAGAACTCTCAAAAGCTTGACCTGCAGGGATAAATCCATCTCGGTAATCTCATCTAAGAGAATCGTACCTCCCTGAGCCTGTTCAAACTTTCCAGGACAGGCCTGAACTGCACCGGTAAAAGCTCCCTTTTCATAACCGAATAAGGTGGACTCGAGCATAGTGTCAGGAATAGCCGCACAGTTTATAGCAACGAAAGGTCCTGAGGCACGGGCAGATTTATCGTGAATATATCTTGATAAAACTTCTTTACCAGATCCTGATGGCCCGGTAATCATAACAGTAGCATCTGTAGAGGCAACCTTAAGAGCCAGAGCTAAAAGCTCAGCTGTAGATGGATCTGCAAATACAGGCTCTCCACTTACAGTTTTGCTAACAGGAACATAACGGGAAACCTGATTTAATAGAACTTCCGGAGCAAAAGGCTTTGAGAGATAATCAATTGCACCGTCTCGCATTGCTCTTACCGCGCCGTTAATATTTGCATACGCAGTCATCAGAAGCACAGGAAGCTGAGGATACTTTTCATGAATGGTATTTAAAAGAGTATGTCCATCCATTCCATCCATCTGAATATCAGAAATAACCATATCAATTCTGTTCTTAGACAGCATATCTAATGCAGCCTCACCGCTTGAAGCCTCAAGACAGACATAACCTGTCAGCATTAACGTATCGACGATAGCTTCTCTCAATTCGCTATCGTCATCAACAATCAGAATCTGGCTATTACTCATTTACAAATCCTTAATTCAGGCAACATTGCTATGTAGCCCCATACTCTCACTCGGCTCCAATGTGCCTTCGTATTTTGGAATTATCATTGAAAATACAGTTTCATTTTCATCTGATACAAGTGTCAAACGTCCCTGATGAACTTTGGCAACAGCTGAAACTACGGCTAATCCAAGTCCTGTACCATTGCTCTTTGTGGTAAAAAACGGCTCAAAAATCTTTCGCTGAACATTTAACGGAATCATTGGACCGTCATTTTTAACACTGATAATGATATTTTTTTCATCAGCTTCCAACTTTATATTAACTTTTTTTGCACCAGCTTCAATGGCATTTGTCACTAAATTGGTAATTGCTCCATTTAACGCGGTAACATTTCCAAGAATAGTCATTGGACGAGGACCAATATCCGTGATCAGTTCAGCTCCATGCTTTTCAATAATAGAAACTACGCTATTGGAAACATCTTCTACAATATCAACGGCATCCAATGCTTTTACAGACTGTTCTCCTGATCTTGCATACATCAGAATATCACTGACCTGTGACTCTAAAGCCTGAAGTCTGGACATCAGCTTTTTCTGGAATAAGCCGCGAGATGCAGGAGGTAGCTTGGCATTTCCAAGATTGGCTGCATAAAGAATTGCTGCTGACAGCGGCGTTCTTATCTGATGTGCTAGAGATGCTGCCATTTTACCAAGAGAAGATAATCTCTCCATGTGGTTAAGCTTATCAGTAAGTTCACGGGTTGCAGTCTGATCCGTCATCTGTACCAGCTGGCCATGAGTCAGAGGTTTTGTTGAAACCTGAAGTCTTTTTCCATTTTTAGTAGAAATTTCCTGACCATCATCCTGCTGAGGACGGAAAACCTCACCGATAACCTGATACCATTTTCTGCCAATAAGACTCTCTACACCCAGCATATCTAATGCTGACTGATTAACCTTACATACAACGCCACGCTCATCAAGAATAATGATTGCAGAAGGTTCTTTCTCAAATATTTCCTGATAAAGATCAGAATCATTAACGAAATCTGGCATAAAATCTCTCCAAATTACATTTTTGGAGAATCATTCAAATTTTGTGCCACTCAATTTTTATTATTATAAATCAATCAGATGAATATAAATACCAAAAATAAATGACAAATTTATGGCGAAAAAAATGTCGCAATCGATGAACAACTGCGACACTTTCGATGATAAAGCTTTTAATCAGAATGATATATCTGTCTTAGCCAACAAATACACGAGCATTTCTGAATAATCTTACCCAAGGACTATCCTCTCCCCAGTCATCTGGATGATATGAGTTAGCCACAGTACGCATTACACGCTCTGGATGAGGCATCAGAATAGTAAAGCGACCATCATCATTAGTTACAGAGGTAATACCATTTGGAGAACCATTTGGATTTAGAGGGTATTCCTCAGTAACTTTGCCTGCATGATCAATATAACGAACAGCAACCTGACCTGAAGCCTCTAAAGCCTTAAGATGATTCTCATCTCTGAACTCTGCTCTACCCTCTCCGTGAGATACCACTATAGGAAGACGAGAGCCTTCCATTCCTGCGAACAGGACAGACTTGGTATTCTGAATCTCAACCTCTACAAAACGAGCTTCAAATCTCTCTGATAGATTTGTAACAAAGCGAGGCCAGTTTTCAGCACCAGGGATCAGAGACGATAAGGTTGACATCATCTGACAGCCGTTACATACACCTAGAGCAAAAGTATCTTTTCTGTTGAAGAATCTTGAGAACTCATCTGCAGCAACGGAGTTGAACAGAATTGACTTTGCCCAACCTTCACCGGCTCCAAGAACATCACCGTAGGAGAAACCACCACAGGCAGCGAAGCCCTTAAAGTCATCAAGTTTAACCTTGCCAGTCAGAATATCTGACATGTGAACATCAATACAGTTGAAACCTGCACGGTTAAAGGCTGCAGCCATTTCTCCGTGGGAATTTACGCCCTGCTCACGCAGAATTGCAATCTTAGGAGCTACCCCCTTTGCAATATAAGGTGCTGCGATATCTTCCTTGATATCAAAGGACAAATCAGCAAACAGACCTCTGTCGTTTGATTCATCCTTAGCCTCAAATTCCTGTTTTGCGCAGTCAGGATTATCACGAAGTGCCTGCATGTGATAGGTAGTCTCAGCCCAGATCTTTCTGAAATACTGACGAGGCTCGTTGATTACATCGTTACCGTCTCTGCTGAATACGATGCGATCATCATCTCTTAGAGTTCCAATCTCAAAGATACAGTTAGCAAGACCATGGCCTGAAAGAATATTCATAACTGTTTCTGCTTCTTCAGTCTTAACCTGGATAACAGCACCGATTTCTTCAGAGAACAGTACAGGTAAATCGTCCTCGCCTAAATGATCGATTCTTACTGACACACCTGTATGACCTGCAAAGGCCATTTCACATACAGTAGTGAACAGACCACCGTCTGAAATATCGTGATATGCTAAAAGCAGATTCTTTCTATTTAAGAACTGAATAGCATCAAACAGGCCTTTCAGACGAACTGGGTGGTCAAGATCAGGACACTTGTCACCAAGCTGACGATACACCTGAGCTAAAGCAGAACCACCTAAGCGATTCTGTCTTTCACCTAGAGTGATATAGATAAGAGTGGTCTCCCCCTTATCTGTACGCAACTGTGGAGTCAGAGTCTTTCTGATATCCTCAACACGGGCAAAGGAAGAGATAATCAGAGACATTGGAGCGGTAACTGATTTTGCCTTGCCATCCTCTTCCCAGGTAGTCTTCATAGACATTGAATCCTTTCCAACAGGAACGGTAATACCAAGCTGAGGACAAATTTCCATACCCACAGTCTTAACAGCACTAAACAGACCAGAATCCTCACCAGGATGCCCATTAGGAGCCATCCAGTTGGCAGACAGTTTAACTCTCTTCAAATCACCGATATCAGCAGCAGCAATGTTTGTAATTGCTTCAGCAACAGCAAGACGTGCAGATGCAGCATGATCCAGCAGTGCAACAGGAGTTCTTTCACCAACAGCACCAGCTTCACCCTGATATGAATCATAAGATGCTGCTGTAACTGCAACATCGGCTACAGGAACCTGCCAAGGACCTACCATCTGATCTCTTGCAACCAGACCTGTTACGGAACGGTCACCAATGGTAATCAGGAAGGTCTTTTCTGCAACAGTAGGTAAGCGTAAAACTCTTTCAGCTGCATCTCTTGCAGTTACACCAGAAAGGTTCAGCTCTGGAGAATTCTGTTTTAGAGTCTTAACATCCTTGTGCATACGAGGAGGTTTACCTAAGAGAATATCTAAAGGAAGATCAATTGGCTTGTTGCCAAAATATGGGTCCTCAAGAACAACTCTTCTCTCTTCAGTTGCTTCACCGATTACGGCATACTGAGCTCTTTCACGCTTACAGAAAGACTCAAATAAGTCAAACTTGTCAGCGGCTACAGCAAGAACATATCTTTCCTGAGATTCATTACACCAGATCTGTAATGGAGACATGCCAGGCTCATCATTTGGAATCTTGCGTAAATCAAAACGTCCGCCAACACCACCGTCAGCAACCAGCTCAGGCATTGCATTTGACAGACCACCGGCACCAACGTCGTGGATAAACATAATTGGGTTGTCTTCGCCAAGTTCCCAGCAGGCATCAATTACTTCCTGACAGCGTCTCTGCATCTCAGGATTTCCACGCTGAACAGAAGCAAAATCAAGATCCTCTGAAGAAGCACCAGAATTCATGGAAGAAGCAGCTCCACCGCCCAAACCGATATTCATGGCAGGACCGCCTAAAACAATCAGTTTTGCCCCTGGATCGATATGATCTTTGATAATGTGCTCTCTACGGATATTACCCCAGCCGCCGGCTAACATAATTGGCTTATGGTATCCACGGACTTCCTTACCATTGAAACTTGTAACCTCTTCCTCGTAAGTTCTGAAATAACCGCAAAGATTTGGTCGGCCAAACTCGTTATTGAAGCTTGCTCCGCCTAAAGGACCGTCAATCATAATCTGCAGTGCAGAGGCAAGACGATCTGGCTTGCCAAAATCATGCTCCCATGGCTGAATAGCTCCAGGGATCTTTAGATTGGATACGCTGAAACCACTGATACCGGCTTTTGGTTTTGAACCTATACCTGTAGCGCCCTCATCGCGAATCTCACCGCCAGAACCTGTAGCTGCACCAGGGAATGGAGAAATAGCAGTTGGGTGATTGTGAGTTTCAACCTTCATTAAAATTGGCATATCTTCCTGATGATATGCCCATTCGTGATTTGGATTTGGGAAGAATCTTCCTGCAGAGGAACCTTCCATAACTGCCGCATTATCTTTATATGCTGAGAGAACATAGTCAGGAGTTGCCTCATAGGTATTTTTAATCATACCAAACAGAGAGTTATCCTGTTTTTTACCGTCAATCTCCCATTCTGCACTGAATACCTTATGACGGCAGTGCTCTGAATTCATCTGAGCAAACATGTAAAGTTCAATGTCAGTAGGATCACGTCCGATTCCCTTGAAGCTTTCTAAAAGGTACTCCATCTCAGGCTCTGATAAAGCCAGACCAAGCTCAACATTAGCTACTCTTAGAGCATTCATTCCCTGAGTAGTCAGAGCTACGGTCTTAAATGGCTTTGGAGTCTGCTTTTCAAAAAGTTTTGCTGCTGCATCAAGTGAAGGAAGAACATTCTCCATCATGCGGTCATGAATCAGAGCACTGATTATCTTCTTTTCATTCTCATCAAATGCTCCCTGCTCCTTCTGAATATAGTAGGCAATACCGCGCTCAATTCTTAAAATCTTGGTTAAACCGCAGTTATGAGCAATATCGGTAGCCTTCGTAGCCCAAGGAGAAATGGTACCAATACGAGGAATAACAAAAAATAATTCTCCTTCACTTTCTGTATCTGATTTTGATGGGCCATAGCTCAAAATCTTCTTTAATACAGAATTTTCCTCATCTGTAAGAGTTTCCTTAAGATCGACTAAGTGAACAAAATGAGTATTGATTGATCTTACCCTGATGCCATCTTTTGCTAAAGATTGAATGATTTTTTCAAGTCTAAAGGTAGAAACGGCTGGAGAACCTAAAATGATATCCATCAGTATTGTTCCTGTAATGCCTATGATGTGAAATGAAATATCTTGTCGGAGTACCCGGCTAAAATATTCTATGATTTTACCATATCAGAACACTTTGGTGGATATACTCCGTTCAAGTTCACACTTTTGGAACATCCTGAAAAAATGTAGAAAATTCAATAAAACAAAATAAAATCCTTGTCAAAAAAAGGAAAATAAAAATTCTGCTAAAATTAACAGGAAAATACAGGAGAATAGGATGCACGCATATTTAAATACTGGATTTGAAAAATTTCAGGAATCTTTGAACGCAAGACTGTACATAGACAAAACAGAGCTTATTTCTATTCTGAATAGTATTATAAAAACACCTCAGAAATATATCTGTATAAGCCGACCAAGACGATTTGGAAAATCAGTAACTGCCAATATGCTTTGCGCCTATTTCTCAAAGAACACTGACAGCTCTTTTATTTTTGACAATCTCAATATATCAAAAGCAGTCTCCTACAAGAAACATCTTAACCAGTACAACACTCTTTTTCTAAATATTACAGATGAGTTTAATCGTGCAGAACAAAACGTTAAAACTATGATTAAACGAATCACAGCGTTTGTTATTAGCGAAATTAAAGAAGCATATCCAGAAATAAAACTGCTGGACGAATCTGATTTATCCTTATCACTTCAGTCAGTGTATTCTCAAAACAAGATTAGTTTCGTTATTGTTATCGATGAATGGGACTGCATCATGAGAGAAAAGCAGACCGATTCAGATGGAATTAAGACATACCTTGAATGGCTAAAACTTCTAATGAAAGATAAAGCTTATGTAGCTCTAGCCTACATGACAGGAATTCTTCCAATCAAAAAGTATGGTTCTCATAGCGCCTTGAATATGTTTGATGAGTATTCAATGACCGAACCAGGGGAATATGCTTCCTATATTGGATTTACAGAAGATGAGGTACACAACCTCTGCGATCAGCACAAGATAGACCTTAATTCAATGAAAAAATGGTATGACGGCTATACATTTGAAGAATCACTTCATCTTTTTAATCCAAACTCTGTTGTAAGGGCAATTCAGAGAAAAAAATTCTCCAGTTACTGGTCTCAGACGGAAACCTTTGAAGGACTTAGACGCTATATTGATTTGAATATGGCTGGTCTTAGAGATGAGATTGTAAAAATAATTGCAGGAAACGAGGTCTTGGTGAATACCTCAACATTCCACAATGATATGACAACCTTTGAGACAAAGGATGACGTCTTAACCTTGCTTATTCACCTGGGGTATCTTGCAATCGTTCCTGATTCCGACCTTAAAGGAGTGGATAATGATAAGATTTTTTCCGTTCATATCCCAAATGAAGAGATAAGAAAAGAATTCCGAAATATTACCGAAAAAAATAAAAACTATCCAGGAATCTATTCTCTTATAAGTCAGTCTCTGGATTTACTTGATAAAATCTATGCATTTGATAATGAGGGTGTAGCACAGGCTTTTGATTTAGCGCATCAGGACCATACTTCAATTCTCAAATACAACGATGAGAACTCCCTAAGCTGTGTCATTTCACTGGCCTTAAATCTTGCATCCGTTGATCTATACAACGTTTATCGAGAACTTCCTGCAGGAAAAGGTTTTGCTGATATGGTTTATCTACCAAAACAGGGAATTGATAAACCAGCCCTGCTGGTTGAACTTAAATATGATAAGTCAGCCCAAACTGCAATTGATCAGATTAAGCAGAAGAATTATGGCAGAATCTTCCGTGACTATAAGGGCGATGTACTTTTAGTCGGGATCAACTACGATAAAGAGAGCAAAGAGCATCAGTGTCTTATTGAGAAACATCACAATTAAAAAAAACAGTAGGTTAACCTCCAAAATTTTCTTGCATTGGAAAAAAGACGGTGACAAAATGCTCGTTCGGAGGTTTTTAATCGTGAAAAAATCAAGTCGTTTACTTCATAATAGTACAGCTCAGAGACGTTCTCGCCTAAGACAGGCTTTTATTAAAAATGCCCGTTCACGTCGTCAGGCAAGACAGGAAGTATTCTTCATTCAGGAACAGTCTCACTCTTAATCTCGGCACTCTTCTTGCATCAATAAAACAAAAATGCAAATGGTGGCAAAAACATGCCACCAAAAAAATTATTGTAAAAGCGAGGAGAGATCTATGTATGGCCGCAATCTAAAAGCCTATCAGAAAACCAACGTCAATGCAGAATTGTCTGTTGCCGATCCCTATTATGTAACCAAACTGCTTTATCAGGGATTATTTGAAAGAATTGCACAGGCAAAAGGAGCAATTGAAAGAGGAGATCTGGCCCTTAAGGCAAAAAAACTGTCAACAGCAACTGCTATATTAGAAAATCTTAGAAGTACTCTGGATTTTTCACATAGTCAGTCTATTGCCCAAAGTCTTTTTGACATATACTCGTACATGATTGATCAGTTAGCAGAAGCTTCTATTCAGATCAAAACTGAGCCATTAGATAATGCCCTCCGAGCATTCATGCCTATCAAAAAGGCCTGGGATGCTATACCTATCGAAGCACAGAGAGAAGCTCAGGCAAAGAGATCTGATGAACAGCTTAATATTGATTTGAACCATGATGCAAATATTGCGAAAGGCTTTATTTAAGATGGAACTGCAGGAAATAATCAGAAAAATAACAGAAACAGAAGCATCTATCTCAAAAGAGCTGGAAAAAGATAATCTTGAACTTGCTCAGGATTATCTTAACCGTTCACATGAGCTGTTAAGGGAATTAGTGGAAATCAAAGACTCTCTGTCTGAGGAAGATCTCAATACAGCCAAGGAATTTGCATCTGCCTATGCTGAGCATATAAAAGAACAGGTAAAGATTCTTGCTGTTGAACAGGCAAAGATCTCTGATGAATTCAAAAAGGTAAGAAAACAGCATCAGGTATCAAACAAATACGCAAAGATTCAGAAAATGCTACATTAAATGCGTTGAAGAAAGACAATCTTAATGAAAAGCAATCTGTTTAAATCTTTTTTAAAGTAAACCGCCGTCAACTCTTAGAACCTGTCCGGTTACGAATGAAGACATATCTGAAGCCAAAAACAGCACAGAGTTGGCAATCTCCTCAGGAAGCCCCTTTCTTTTCATAATATTCATAGATAAGGCTAGCGCTTCATCTTCAGGACTCATTGAGTTCCCCATATCTGTACTGGTAAGGCCCGGTGCTACTGCATTAACTCTGATCCCGCTTTTTCCAAGTTCCATTGCAATTCTTCTTGTGGCACCAATCATAGCTGCCTTTGAGGCACTGTACTCAAGGCAGGCTCCTCCATCATAAGCAGCAGATGAGGAAACAAAAACAATACTACCCTTGCGCTGCTTCATCATATTTCTGGATAAAGCCTGGGTTAAAACAATCGAGGAGAAGAAATTGACATCAAAGGTCTCTTTGATGGTTTCAAGCTTTGTCATTGCAAACAATGACAGCGGATTTGCAATTCCGACATTGTTTACAAGAATATCAAAAGGGACTTTATAGGACAGAAGCTTCTTTGAAACATTTTTAACTTCATCGGTATTGGAAAAATCAGCATAATCAATTGTTATGCTGCCCCCATACAGACTCTCAAGTTTCTTTACAGAAACAGAGAATTCAGGATCTTCCTTACGGTTTACAAGATACAGGTTACAGCCGTTCTGAGCAAAGACTTTTGCTATGGCAAGACCAATACCTCTGTGGGCACCGGTTATAACTGCTGTTTTATTCTTTAGAAGATCCATTTTATCACCTAGATTTCAATCTGATATTTCTTTAGAAGCTCAATTCCTTTCTTGTAAGAGCTTAAATCAACAATATCATCAGTATCCATAGTTATTTCAAAGGCATCTTCAATGGCGGCAATTAAAGACATATGACCAACTGAATCCCAGGAGATAACGCCCTGATATTGCAGTTCCTCAACCTCTGATGGCTCTACCTCTAAAGCTTCTACAAAACAGTTAATATACTTTTCTTTATTAGTCATAGTATTTCCAAATTCTTTTATTAAATCTTAGCTGAAACTCTAAGTACATCCACGTTTCTGCTCATTGTGTCGATCATATCATAACCATCCCAATAAAACTCAAGATCCATGGTATGACCAATAGGAACGATTCTATCTACACCGTACAGACCATGATTTAGTACCAAAGCTTTTATCTTTTCAGGATCAACTCCAAGATAGGAGACGGTCTGACACTCCTTGGAGCATAAGGGAACGATCTCCTCAAGGTTCTCTGTAACATATTCAAAGAAATACCCTCCCCCCATTTTGTAGGACATCAGAGCATCATTAAGGCTGTTCACTTCAACGCGTACAATTCGGTTATCAGCCCCTTCCTTCTTAACGACAAAATCTGAAGATTCTTCAGATAGCACAAGATCACAGAAGGAATTGAGTTTATCCACAGCAAGAATCGGTTCCATACGGTATTTCTCATCAACCAGATTCTGGATACTCTCCCAAAAAACAACTCGAGCCTTTTCAACATTCTGTCCACACCATATAACAGCCCGTGGAGATGAGCAGGCATTCTGATCGGTAAAGAAGGTATCGATATAAAACAGTTCTGCTATCTTCTTAGGATCTTCTTTAAGATAGGCTTCAGACTCAATAATCACAAAGGAATGCCTGTCTGGAAAGGTCATTTCTATGGCTCTTGGTTTTAACGGAAATGCTCTGAATTCATTGACCGTTGCATTGCCCCCCCAGACAATCCTGAGATCACATACGGCAGATAATAAAGAGCTTATCTCATGATCTCTTTCATATCTTACAATGATGATATAAGGGGAGAGTTCCTTAAATTCATCCAGTCTTAGAACAGAAGTTAGGGCTTCACAGATTATTTTTACCTGCACAAAGTCCTTTGATGACACTCTGACAATACTTACATTGCCAGCTAAAAGAGAGGAAACCAGAGACACCGCGAAATTGACGGGAACATTAGAGGGCGCAATATGAAAAGCAATACCGCGACCTAGCTTTGAATCAAGTTTTGCCTCATATCTTCTCTTCTCATTTAGAATCGAGGCTTTTCTGCTCCAGAAGGCCCACGCGATTACATCTGAATAGCTTCTGTTTTTAGAATCAGACAACAGGACATGAGCCACTTTATCAAGAAAAGATACCACCTGATCATCGAAGATTTTTCTGCAGGGAGTCTTATCTGATGATAATAAATAATCCTCAGAGCCGACCAGAAAGTCTATTTTTTTGAGAACATCAGAATTTATCTGCATAGGTATCGCTACATCCTCTAAGTTCAGCCCTTTTTAGTCGACCGGTAAGTTTGAAATATTTGCCAAGTCTGCCACACGGACAGTCATCTTCACCTAAAATAATGCCCTTATCCTCAGTTAAAATACTATGCCCCGGATAGGAGTGAGGAAGTACAGATACCACCTGAATGATCCCCTCTTCCCCCTTTTCGCACACACTGAAATCATCTGCGCGTCTAGGAATTACATCAGAGAAAATACTTGCATGAAGGTGCCCATATTCACATTGAGCGTAAATACATCCAGTCTGTTCAACCATTCCGTAATGATCAATAAAATGCTCGATTCCACACTGAGAATTAAGAGCAGCTCTGAAATCAGCGTTGGAAATATTCAAAGAGACCAGTTTTTTCCAACCACCGCCGGTGATCAGAAAGGCATTGCTTAAATCAAGCTTTAAGCCTTGTTTTAGCAGTTCCTGATACAGATGCTGCCAGACCATGAAGGTAAAACCAAAGATAATAATCTTTGAATCACGGTTCTTCTCAAGAAAAGACTGAACCTCATCAAGCTTAAGCTGCATATTGTCATCAAGGGCATATAAAGTTTCTCTGCCAAGCATTCTCAGGCCTAAAATTGCAGCTCCACGTGCGGAGAAAAGATTTCTGTCCTTAACCACATTAGGAGAATCAATTAAGAGCATTGGCAGTCTTTTCTTGCCGATAAAGTCGGACATGATTCTGATTAGGGTCTTCTGCTGGTTATTTGCGGTAGTTTTATCCACAAAAATCTTTGATACTCTTTGACCTGAGGTTCCAGAGGAGGTCATGGTTTTGAAGATCTCATCTCTTTCAATACTGAGAAGCTCGTAGTTTTTGAAAAGCCTGACAGGAATAAAAGGTATATCGTAATGGCTTTTGACATTGTCTGGATTAAAGCCATAAGCAGCAAGAATTTTTGCGTAAGCCTCGCAGTTACTGCGATGATGCTCTGTCAAGGAAAGCAGTTTGTTCTTTAAGAGGTTCTCTTTTTCAGCCTTGTTTAAACTAAAAGGAGAAATCTCAAACATATCGTCAATAGAAACCATTAAAACCTCTTAGTAACAAAACCAGTAAACATTAAACATGTTTAACAAAAACATGATTTACATAGGTTGGGAAAAACTCATTCTGAATCAGAGCTCTAATCTGAATCATATTATTGGTGGATACACCTAAAACCAGCTTTTTACCGCCTCTTTTCTTAACCTCAGCAGGAGTCTGGACATTTGTTCCTAATCCGCCTTTTCTCCATTTCATAAAGGTTCCACCTAATGCAGAAGTATAAATTCCCTTTTCGATTTCTCTAATCGAAAAGAAACCAGTCATCTCTCCTTTTATCTGGCCTTTTAAGAAAATCGCGCCACGCTCAACTTCGTCCATAATCCAGTTATGGAATCTGGTAATTGAAGCCTTTTCAGAGAAAAAAGGATCATTGCTGATGCGATCAAAACTGAAGGAGCCTGAATCAATCTCTTTGAATAGAATATCAAAATCCTTTGAATCCATCTCAGATATTGTGACCGAATCATATAAGCGCTGCTGTAGAGGTGTTCTTTTTATTTCATGAAGATCATGCTCAAAAAACATCATATCCTCAACAAAACAGTAGGATAATTCAGACACCATCCAAGTAAGGTCGGTTCTGAGGGAAGGAATCTTTAGTGCAATATAATCATAATCCTTTTCTATTTCCTTAAGAGTCTTATGACAAGTATCACGATCATCATTAAGTTCAAGTTCAACTTCAGCACATTCAATACCGAAGTTTCTTTTATCCCAGAGGGCATTTACTACTTTCATTATTTTGGACCCCAAACCAGATCTACAGAAAATAAGCAAAAGGATAAAACGTCAAACAAGCTCATGAAACAAGCAGATCGTTGATATTTATATTCCCCTTCTTAGAGTTGCTTTTTTTACTTAACCTGTCGTATTCCTTAATTGCTGCAACCAAATCATTTATATCAGAAAAGTATGATTCCCAATACTCTTTCGTCTTTTTATAACCAATATTTAGAACTTGAGAACAGAATGAACTCGCCTTCATATTTTTAGTTTTCTTAAACCGCTCATATTGGTGCTCATTTATTATGATTAGGATCTCTATTTCAGGAGCAGTAATCACGTTATACACTATACATTTTGACTGGTATATTTTTTTTAAATTAAAATTTTCGCTTCTTGAATCCAATATTCTTAGAACAATTACCTTGCTGTCAAATCTCTTTCCAAGATATTTTTCAGCAAATTTTTCTGCTTTTCGCTCTTTTATAAGTTCTCCGGATAAAAGATTATCCTCTTTAAAAAGGAGTAAATCATTTTTTAGTAGTAACTCAATTACAGCTGTTTCTGCCTTGCCTTCAACAATACACGCAACAATAGAATTAGAGTTTAAGTCTAAAGACATTTCAAATTTCCTCTAACTACCTATCATTGCTAACAAAAGCTAAAAGATCTTTTTCAAATAGTTTATAGGAACTATAAGAAGGACTTGTTCCCCCTATATAGTCGCTCTTATAAACATCACTTCTTTTTAAGTCATTTCTTTCCAGAAGATCCGAAAGATTTCTGATAGAAATACCAGTATTATTCTGATAATTATGTCTCACCAGATTTATACAGTCATTTCTATCAAATAAATCAAGAAGCTCAGCATAATGTGTTGTAAACACAATAACGGCACCATTAGGATTAGTTCTTTTTCTTTCAAAAAGAGACAACAGTGTTTTTACCAGCTCCTGATTAAAGTGATTTTCAATTTCATCAAGAATAAGAATTCCTCCACTCTTGAGGATCTGCATCGCTGACAAATAAATATAAAGCCCTTTAATTGAACCTGAGGATAGATAATTCCCTAGATCCATCGGTGAATTTACTGAAAATTCCTGACCATTTTTGAATTTTAATAAATATGTTTCGAGTTTATTAATTTTTCTCAATTCCAGACTTTCTACAGAAGGATCAAGAAAATGGATAAGATTAACAGGAAATACAAATTTAGAACCATTATCCGAGGAATCAGGAAGTTTGAAATTAAGAACATTTATATTCGTAAAATGAATGGAATTGATATAGTTTAAGCTTAATAAATCATTATCAACTTCTTTTTTCAGCTTATAAAGAATACTGGTATCGTCAGTTAATAAAAGACCAACATTCTTTCTCTCTGTAACCAGACTTGAATTAGTAAATTCAAATACCTGAGACTTACTTTTAACAGAAGTAACTTTTTTGGAATAAAGATATTCTTCTGAAAAATATAAAGGTGATTCAACGCCACTTTCGTCGCTGAAGACGATTTCTGACTCAAGTTTATGAAGCATACCGTCTTCTGTATAAAAATAAATACAGAGTTTATGGTTATGACCTTCTTTAAAAAGATCTTTGTATTTTAAATAATTCAAAGGAGTGAAATTTAAGATTTCAAGAACAGTACAAATCAGTTTAAGCGTAGATGTCTTTCCAGAAGCGTTTATACCAATCAAAGCATTAATTGGGTTCAAATCACCCTTCTGAAACAGATGATATAAGGAAGAGTCATCAGTAACTCTCTGCTTTGCAAGAAAATTTATCGTTAGGTTGTTTTCAAATAATTCAAAGCCAGATGCTTCTATTCTTAATAATTTCATAATTAAACATCTACAAGCAGTAAAAAATCATAAAAACGAATTTTACGTTTTTATATACATACACATTTAAAATTATATAGTATATTTTTATTATTTATTACAAAATTATGTGAATATGCGAATAAAGTTCTGAATAATTAGAATTGACTATTCTTGAATATCAGCAGCTATAACCTTACCTTATGTCATAATAACTATTCGTCAAAAATTTTATTTCAACGCAAGATTCAGTTCGTCTGCAGAAATCTTCAAACATATCTTTTATCTCGTCGTTAAACTTATCCCAATCCTCAACATCATGCACCGTTGGCAGTTTAGGATCGGCATAGCTGTCATTGTACCTTGCAGAAAAAGCATCAAAGCCAGCAATAGTAATTCTTTTTACATTAAGCTTATCCAGAAGACGAAGCATACAGATAACAGCATTATCAAAGTGCTTCCAGCCTCTCTTTATGGCTCGCTCATAGCGGATAACACATTCATCTGGAAGAAGCCCCTCCTTGGAATTCTTTACATTTGATAACAGAATTTTTGGAGCTGATTTAAAAATATCCGGATATGAATTCTGAGCATAGGCGTATCTTACGGCACTTTTGAAAAAAAGATAATCATAGCTGTACTGTGGCAGAATAGCGTTTACCCCGATAACAACCGGTTGATTTTTCTCAATGTATTGACTAATCTCAGAGTAATTCTCCACTGATGAACGACCTGGAGCCAACAGAAGAATTTCTCTGCCGTTAAACTCTGACTCCAGAAATTTAAGTACCTCACCGTCATCCACTTCATGGTTCTGGTTTTCTATGTACTTATTCTCAAGAAGATCATAATCGTATCT